>CAZYNA010000089.1:0-7956 GCA_964648775.1 uncultured Proteiniphilum sp.
GTAATAAATAAAATTAAATACAATTAAAGTGCTCGGTTATTACGGGCTAATACAGGCTACAAAAAACAATTAATGAATATGAGAACCTACTTCTGGAAGCTTCTGCTGAAAATGAAAAGTTAAGAGCTGAAAATTTAAATTATATACAAAAAACTGAATTACAGAAGAATGAAACTCAAAAAAAGAAAGATAACATTTCTATTGTTGTGCGTTATTGCTTAATTTTCTTAATATTCTATTTATCTATAAAGAGGATATTAAGCCTATAAATCATTATCTTTGAGATTCATTTAATGTCAAAACTTTATTATTACAACAACACCAAAACGTTCCATCAAGATGGCTACATATATAGTAGAGATTCGAGAGTTTGAATATGGTGGTACGTATATATCTGAAATTACGCAAGTATGAAAAAGAAAAGATATAAAACCATAAAAGAGAGGAAGGCGGAGAAAAATAGATTTTTACGTATGCTTATTATTGCTTTAACAGCTGTTGCTGTTATTTTTGTATTTAGCAGAAGCAGAGCGATTTCGGAATGGTATATGCAAACAATATATCCGACAGTTGCTACTTTGTTATCAGGGTTCTCAAATATTTTTCCTTTTTCAATTTACGACCTGTTTATAGTTTTAGCAATAATATGGCTGATCAGACAGATTGTGCTGGCGGTTGTTGGCAGAATTGGTTTTATCAGATTTTTGCACTCAATTATTAAGTTTGCAACTGTTTTAATTGTTTGGTTCTACTTTGGATGGGGTATCTCGTATTTCAGGGAGGATTTTTATGATAGAGCCGACGTTGAAAAACAGGAGTATGATACGGAGAGGTTCAGATATTTTGCAGAGCGTTATATAGAAGATGCAAATGAAACGTACGGGGAGTTTGAAGTTCTGAAAAGAGATGAGGTAAAGAAGGAGATTGAGCAGTCGTACAAACTTCTGCAAACCGACCTGAACATACATTACCCAAATGGCAAAAGAAGGGTGAAAGCTATGATTTTTGAGTCGCTTTTCACAAAAATGGGTGTCTCGGGATACTTCGGACCATTTTTCAATGAAATTCATGTTAACAACTACAGTCTTAATTTCACTTATCCGTTTACTCTGGCTCACGAAATGGCTCATCAGTTTGGAGTATCGGCCGAGTCGGAAGCAAATCTGTATGCATTTATAGTTTGTGTTAACAGCAACGATGAGAGGGTGAGATACAGCTCTTATGCTTCAACAATAGGGTACGTGCTTAACGATATGCGGAGATTTATTCCTGATGAATATGAGTTGCTTGTATCTATGATACGTCCGGAAATTATTGCAGATCTGCAAAAGAACAGGGAGCATTGGATGGCTGCAAGGGATGAATCGCTTTCGGAGGCACAAAGCAAAGCCTATGACGCTTATCTGAAGACAAACAGGGTGAGCACCGGTAGCGCCAACTACTCTGAAGTGGTTGGCCTGTTAGTTTCTAACTACGAAAATATTGTAAGATAGTGATGGGCTATAACGGCAAAAGCATCAGATTATGTTTCTCTGAACGGGAAATAAATACTATTTTTGTTTGTTTCAGGTGCAAAAAGTAAAATTAATCATATGCGTAGAACTATTTCACTCACTTTAGTAATCCTTTTTACTACTTCATTAATATTTTCTCAGAAAAAACCGCTCGATCATACAGTGTATGATGGCTGGAAGAGTTTGTCATCTATAAGTATCAGTGATAATGGTGAGGTTGTGACCTCTCTTATTTCTCCTCAGGAGGGAGACACGACTTTAGTTATTCGGAAACTGAATAATAAAAGGCTCGGCGACAGCAGGAGTATGGGTATTGAAAGAGTACGAAATTATAAATTGTCGGCCGACGGCAAATGGACTGTTGGGTTGCTTAAAGCTCCTTTTGCAGAGCGGCGACAGGCACGCATCGACAAGGTTAAGAAAGAGGATGCTCCAAAGGATTCGCTGTTGATTGTTAATAACCTTACTTTTGAGATTAATAAAATTCCTGATATAAAATCATATAAAACGGCTGCCGAGATGAACTCGTTTGTGACCTACACAATTGAGCTGCCGGAAGATACCACTACGAATGGTGATAAAAAGAAGAAAGAGGAGGTTGTTGTTCTTCTCAATCTTGACACTAAAAAGGAGGATACTCTTCGCAATGTTAAAGATCATGTGTTCAGCAAATATGGTAATTCTATGGCTGTTTCGGTGGAACCTGATAAGAAAGATTCGGTTGATATAAAACGGGTGGAGTTTTTTGACTTAGACAGAAACAGTAGTAACACAATTTCTCTCGATAAGCTCGAATACAGATCTTTTTCTTTTGATGAAAATGGAAAACAGCTGGTTTATATTGCTACCGCCGACACATCGAAAGTGGAGCAGAAGGTGTTTGATATAAGGTATTATCAGACGGGAGCCGACTCCGCAATTGTGGTTGCCGACAGAGATGCTGAGGGGTTGCCTGATGGCTGGATATTTAACGAAAATGCATCTCCGTCATTCAGTAAAAATGGCAGGAGAATAATAGTGGGATCCGCTCCCGGGAAGGAGCCAAAAGACACTACAATTGTTGAGTTTGAAATGGCACAACTTGATATCTGGCACTGGCAGGATCCGCTGGTTCAGCCTCAGCAGCTTGCGGAAAGGGGCAGAGAAGAGAGACGTACTTTTGCCGGAATTATTTATCCTGAACAGACAAACAGATTTCACCTCATAGCCACCGAAGAGATGCCTTTTTCTACTATATCGGATGAAGGGAACGGAAGATACGCTTTACTTTGGTCGAATGTGCCCTACATAATTGAAACTCAGTGGGATTTATCGGCAAAATATGATGTATGGATTAAAGATCTTGAGAACGGGAACGTAAGGGAAGTGGCTAAGCCTATGATGGGCAGACCGCTTCTGTCTCCTCAGGGCAACTATATTTACTGGTGGAACGCGGAGTCGGGCGACTGGTTTGCGCATGACAACAGAAATGGCGAAATAGCAAATCTAACCTCAGGCCTGCCGGTTAATTTTTGGGATGAGAGGAATGATGTGCCGCGTGATCCGGGTTCTTACGGAATTGCGGCATGGACCAAAGATGATGAGCATATCCTTATAAATGATATGTTTGATATCTGGAAAATAGACCCGAAAGGGGATGAAGAAGCTGAGAATATTACTCTTAACACGGGGCGTGCCGACTCGCTGACTTTCAGGTATATAAATACCGACAGGGAAAAGAGGTTTATTGAACCGGATGACTTACTGTTGCTTTCAGCTTTTGACAATGTATCAAAAGAGAGGGGATATTATACTCTGAAGCAATCGGGTAGAAACAGACTTCAGGAAAGGGTTATGGATAAATTTACTTTCTCGGGATTACAGAAAGCTAAAGATACGGATTTGATTGTGTTTCAGAAAAGCAATTTTAATACGTCGCCCAACTTGTATCTGACCAACGACTACTGGAAATCGTCGATACTTACAACTGATATCAATCCTCAGATGAAAGATTACAACTGGGGAAGTGCGGAGCTGTTTAAATGGACCTCTTTTGCGGGAGTGCCACTTGAAGGGATTCTTTATAAACCTGAGGACTTTGATCCGAATAAAAAATATCCTGTAATGATATATTTCTACGAAAAACATTCGGACAACTTATATTCATACTTCACACCTGCACCAAGCAGATCTACGGTGAACATTCCGTTTTTTGTGAGTAGAGGATACATAGTTTTTACTCCTGATATAGATTATACTGTGGGTCAGCCCGGTATGGACTCCTATAACGCTGTGGTTTCGGGAGCAGAGGAGCTGACTAAATACAGCTGGGTTGATAAAGATAATATGGCAATACAGGGACAAAGCTGGGGCGGATATCAGGTTGCCTATATCATTACAAAAACAAACATGTTTAAAGCTGCCGGATCTGGCGCACCGGTTTCGAATATGACAAGTGCATATGGCGGGATCAGGTGGGAGTCGGGGCGAAGCAGGCAATATCAGTATGAACAGACGCAATCGAGACTTGGAGCTACAATGAACGACTCGCTGCATCTATATATTGCCAACTCGCCTGTATTCTTTGTTGATAATATTGAAACACCTTTGCTTATAATGCATAATGATGATGATGGTGCCGTTCCGTGGTATCAGGGTATAGAGATGTTTATGTCGATGCGCCGACTAAACAAGCCTGTATGGATGCTGCAGTATAATAACGAAGCGCACAATCTTGTGCACAGAAGAAATACAAAGGATTTGTCGATAAGACTTCAGCAATTTTTTGATCACTACCTTAAAGGGGAGCCGGCTCCTGTTTGGATGACTAAGGGAGTGCCTGCAACAGAGAAAGGCAAGACCTGGGGATATGATACAGACTCAGCCCCTTTGCCGCATGGCCTCGAAAGTGATAACAGCCGTTGAAACAGATACATTCAGCGAATCAATTTTTCCCTGCATGGGAATTTTGATTCGCTTTGTTGCGTTTTGAATCCAGAAGTCGGTTAACCCATCAGCCTCGGTTCCCATGACTATTGCAGATGGGTATCTGAAATCTACATTCTGATAAAACTGAGCCGCTTCCAGTTCAGCTGCATAAATATTGACACCCCCTTCTTTTAGCCAGTTAAAGGCCTCCTCAGAAGTGCAAACAGCGGTTTGTACAGTAAACAAACCGCCCACACCTGAACGAATTACATTTGGGTTATAAAGATCTGTAAGAGGGTCGCAAACAATCACAGCATCCACTGCGGCAGCATCTGCCGTTCTAAGAACTGCACCCAGGTTTCCCGGTTTTTCAACCGATTCCAAAACAATAATAAAGGGATTCGGTGATAGCTTTATATCGCTTAACCCGTGACTCTTTGGCTTTGCAAGCGCCACTATACCATCTGAGTTTTCACGATAAGCTATTTTTTCGAATACAAGAGGTGATATTTCAAATATATTATTTTCTGAGATCTTATTCAGCACTTCAGGGTATTTTGTTTTTAGAAACAGTTCATTGCAAATATAAACCGATTTTACCTCATACCCGCTTTGCAAGGCAAGAGAGAGCTCCCGTGCCCCTTCAATGACAAAGGTGTCCTGCTCGCGTCGCTCCCTGCTTTTTGAAAGCTTTACTATGTTTTTTACGGCCGGATTCTGAAGGCTGGTAATCATTATTTTCAATTTAGTTTATCAGAGCGAACTTTGCTCATCTTTATCGAGAAGGAATGTTTCAATAACCTCTCTGAATGATTTTTTGGGTAATGCACCTACTCCCATTTGCGGCATTTCGTCCATTGGAATAAACAAAAACGTAGGAAGTGCTTTGGCACCAAACATATAAGCTAATTCCGGTTCGTCATCAACATTAATTTTATAAATATAAATCTCACCGCCATACTCAGCAGCCAGTTCTGCCAAAACGGGTGATGTTATGCGACAAGGAGGGCACCAATCGGCATGAAAATCGATAATTGCAGGCTTATCTCCAATATATTTCCACTCTTCGGGATTATTTTCATAATCAAACACTCTTTCTTTAAAAGTCTCTTTTGTGAGATCGATTGGTTTTGCAGTCTCCTTACTTTGAGGCTCTTCACCAAAAAGCGCAAATGCAAAAGTAAAAGCAATCAATATAGATATTATTCTGTTCATCTCTAACGTAGTAATCTGTGTGGTTTTTGTTATTTCTTATAAACAGTTATGTTGTATAATTGTTTGATACTTTGTTTTGTTACAAAACAAACGACTTATCGGCAGGCACGCCAAAACCTTTTGCTGTTACCTTTTCTACAGCCACTTTCCAAATCTTTACATTCCTGACTGCCGGGTTTGAGTAGCTGAATTCTCTATCGGAATACTGACGCATAATAATATCAAGTATTCTTACCTTTTCATCATAATCTTCTTCAAAAACAACCTTGCCATGGCATATTACACTATCAGTTTGCATACGATAACTGCAAGCTACCTCCTCATTTTGCCATACAAGCTTGGCCTCTGTACAAAACGTTATACATACATTAGGGTTATTATTGATAACGGAAACCAAATGACCATCGGGCGCAGAATGCAGATAAACAACATTGTCTTCGTAACCGAAATTCATAGGCAACACATACGGATTGCCATCGTTGTCAATCATTCCGACATAGCATATAGAGCAGTTACGGATGATCTTCTCAATCCTTTCCTGCTCATCTATATAAATAGTTCTCATATTACGAAATCAAAAAATAATCACACAAACCCCGGCTGTTTGTTACAAAAGCAACAAAAGTAGATTTTAAAACTCTTTTTCTGTTGTGGAGGGACCATCGACGGTTAAAATTCCATTTTCATCAATTGCCATTTCATCAATGAATACAACCCTGTCATGCCCTGTATCTGCTGTGCGTCCATGATAAACGCAGTACATCTTATCACTCTCTTTAGACCAAAAAACCATATTGTGGCCTGTACCCGTAACCTCTCCTCCGGCAGGCGTATTTTTCTCAAGAACGGGGTTATTTGCAGCCTTTTCAAATGGTCCGAGCGGGCTATCAGATACAGAGTAACCAACAGCATAATGCTCACCACCAAAATAGTTGGCAGAATACATCATATAAATTTTGCCATTATGCTCAAATGCAAATGAACCTTCAGTCCAGCGACGATTAACCTCTCCGCTTGTAACGGAGCGACTCTCCCACTCTGTTTGAGAGTTATCCATTGTTGTGGGTGGTTGCAGAAGCAAAACAGGCTCTCCGATTACCGATGTGAAATCATTTGTAATCTCAACACCATAAACCCAACTCTCCTCAATTTCCTCTAATAACCCCTCCTGACGTGCCCAGTCGGCCACTTCACTCTCTACCGGATGTTTGTAGCAACAGCGTGAGTAATAGAGGTATGTTTTGCCATCATGCTGCAATATATTTGCATCTATAATCGGGTATCCGGGATCGAAAAGAGGCTCGTCAGAAACTTCAATAAATGGGCCGGTCGGACTATCAGACACCGCCACACCAATTCTGAAATTCTCAAGCTCATTTGTGGGATTCACTTTCCAGTCGGCGCTAAAAAACATATAATACTCACCGTCAATCTCATAAACCTCTGGTGCCCAATAGTTATCAACAGTCCATGAGTCAGGATTATCACCTGAGTACACTTTACCTTCAAACTGCCAGTCGGCTAAGTTATCGGAACTGTATGCAGCAAACCCCTTCTCTACGCCCCCTGTGCCATACATATAATATTTTCCATCGGATGCAGACAGTACAAACGGATCTCCAAAAGCAACAGGTAGTGGATTAGAATAAGTTGTAGGTTCAACCGCTGGTTTTTCTTTGCTGTTGCAGCTCACTAAAACAGAAACTGAAATAATCGCAGCAAATACGACTTTAAATAGATTTCGGTAAATCATAATAAGTTCTTTTTATTACTGTTTATGCAAATATAGCACCAATCCGTTAATTGCAACCACTTGTTTGGAACTAATTTTACTAAATACAATTACATAAACAGAAATGGCAGATGGTATTACATGTTAATCCAAATAAAAAAAGGAAAACCGATTATCGATTTTCCCCTATATCAACATATCAAATATTAGTTACTTTACTTTATCCACAATTGCTTTAAATGCTTCTGGATGATTCATTGCTAAATCTGCAAGTACCTTACGGTTGATATTAATATTATTCTTATTCAAAGCACCCATCAGGCGAGAATAAGACATTCCGTTCTCGCGAGCTGCAGCATTGATACGCTGAATCCAAAGTGAACGGAAGTTACGTTTTTTGTTTTTTCTGTCACGATAGGCATAGGTAAGACCTTTTTCCCACGTGTTTTTGGCTACTGTCCACACATTCTTGCGTGCACCAAAATAGCCTCTAGTTAGTTTCAGAACCTTTTTTCTTCTGTTGCGGGAAGCAACATGATTTACTGATCTTGGCATAATGTTACTTGTTTTGAATGATAGCGTTCCCTC
>CAZYNA010000090.1:0-1184 GCA_964648775.1 uncultured Proteiniphilum sp.
TCAGGCGCATCTCATTGCGGATAATATCAATAACCGATTCAATAAATGCCTGAGGATTTTTCTTGAAAGCATCCAATCGCTTGCTTTGCATCAAAATATTAATAATACTTTTGCGGGTAAGCCCTGTCTCATTCTGCAAATAAGTAACAATGTCGGGCAATGATGAAACAACCTCATCTATAACCCGCACCGACTCTCTTGGGGTATCTTCGTCCTGTAGCACACCACCCTCGGTAATAGCCAGTTTAATTTTGCGAGTAACAAACCGCCCTCTACCAATAGTTACCTCATCATATATTTTATTTGCACAACGCTCAACAAGTTTGTCCGTATCAACCTGAACAGAATACGTTGTTTTATATTTTATTCTATCCCATAGATTTTTGAAATCCTCGTTGTCAATAAAAAACTCCTTCTTAAAATTCACCTTTCGGGCATCATCCCGGTTCTTGATATTCATGTAGTTGCCACTAATGCGTTTCAATACATCCAATACAGGCTTCTTTATAAAATAGAACTCTTCGGGTATTGATACCCGATTATCACTTAAGTCAAGTTTTAGTTTATCTTCCACACGAGCAGCAATCTCTTTAGTTTTCTTGTTTACTACCTCTTCTTTCACGTAACCCTTCTCCACAAAATAATTATAAAGCTTTGCAGATTCCGATTCATCCAAGAAAACAGGGTTCTCATTAACTGTATCCACTACTATGCGAGCGAAAGAGTGTCTATACAATAATCCAAAAGTAATACCGGTATCTTCTTCAATTTCTTTTTGTAAGGCCTTGGCAAAAGATTCATAACTCTCATTAGCCATAACAGTAAGCGTATTCACGTCGAACCCCTTCACACGTTCACCATCCTGATTAACACATAGCCTGAGACCACGGCCAATCTCCTGACGCTTCTTAATTTCGGTAGCAGTATCATTGAGCGTGCATATTTGGAAAACATTCGGGTTGTCCCAACCTTCACGTAAAGCCGAATGAGAAAAGATAAAGCGCAATGGAGTATCGAAACTCAGCAACCGCTCTTTATCAGACATGATTAAATTAAAAGCATCATCATCCCTGGCCGTTTTACCTGAAGTATCAACATAACTCTCGTACTTCTCTTTTTTGTTAGATGATTTACTTTTCTTATCAATAGCAAAGTACCCATCATGCACCTGGTCAACTTCCACG
>CAZYNA010000090.1:1284-7558 GCA_964648775.1 uncultured Proteiniphilum sp.
TTTACTTTTCTTATCAATAGCAAAGTACCCATCATGCACCTGGTCAACTTCCACGCTTCTATCCCGTAAATCATTAAACAGTGTATAGTACTTAGGGCGTTGTATCAACTTAACATACTCCTCTTCAAATATTTGTGCATACTTGCCATTAAGCTGATTACCCTCCTCATCATACTGACGATAGTTAGCCACTCTATCAATAAAAAACAGGCTTAATATCTTAATACCTTTGGGGTTCAACACAAGCTCCTTCTCCAAATGAGCCTCAACAGTCATACGTATTTGTTCCCGCTTTTGCATCTCATCGGCCAGGCTGCCGGAAACAATCCCTTGTTTCACAACCGTATCATTACTTGTAAACGACAGATACCAATTTTCTCCATCATTCCAAATATCCTCAACTATATACCCCTCGTATTGATCGCGTTTGGTGATATCAAACAGGTCATCACCCTGCTTAACCCACCTCTTTTTACGATTCACCTTACCCTTGGTCTGTATATCAATCTCCACTTGAGCTTTAATGCCAGCCCTGTTGTCAACCTTAATTAAGTCGATATAAGCATCATTCTGAAAACCCTCCACTGTAGCCGTTGCCACTTCAATCTGTTTAACCAGCTTCAACTCGTATGCGTCAATCGAGTCAAGCTTATACATCATATTGTACGCGTTGCGGTGAGTTGCAGAATAGCGCAGGCAGCAAAGCGGGTTAAGAGCAGCAATAGCCTCTTTAGCTTTATCCGTATTGTCCACACTTTGTGGCTCATCAATTATCACTATTGGGTTAGTTTCCCTGATAAGCTCCATAGGCTTATGACCCAGCTTATCATTATAACGGTGAATGATGTTAGATTTACTGTTTTCGTCATTATCAACGAAGCTCTTGCGAAAAGCATCAATATTGATAACCATTATTTGAACAGTATCACTTGTAGCAAAAGAACGAACCTGCTCCAGCTTAGCCGAATCATATACAAAATGGTCGTACACTACGTTTTCAAATTCACTTTTGAAGTGATCTTTGGTTATTTCAAGCGTTTTCTTTGTCCCCTCCTTTATAGCAATGCTAGGTACCACGATAATAAATTTGGTGAAGCCGTAACGTCGGTTCAACTCAAAAATGGTCTTCAAATAAACATAAGTCTTACCCGTTCCTGTCTCCATCTCCACTGAGAAGTTCATACCATCCTTTTTGAAACTCACAGCCGTTGACTGAGGCAATCCATTTCGCAACTGAATACGCTGAATATTAACAAGCATATCCTCATCAATCATTTTTAGAGAATTGCCTATACCTATAGTGGAGCTTTGAAATAAAAGATCCTCTTCATCCTTAATAGGAGCTACCGAGAAATTGCTTTGAAAGAATTCCTCCCCTTCAAATATATTGCAAATACTATTTACCGCATCAGTTTGATAATCGAGGTCCCCCTCGAATTGTAACGTCATTAATTTAGCCATTTCCTGTATTCTCCCTTTTTAAACCGATGTAACATTCAAAATTCCGTGCTGTTTTAGTATCAACATACTGTTTGTCTTTACTTCGTCCGAACCATTAAAACCGGAATCTTTAAATACTACACGGCAATTACCCTCTACACCGTCGGGGCCAACCTCTTTATATAGCTTACCAATACCTTCCGCAACATCAGTAGTCAGATTATCGGCCAAACAGACGATAAGCATACCAGCACCCGTTTCATACACAGTCTTGCCTGCAATGGAATGACGGTTGATTTTCTCTGTCAATTCAACACCGTACTTGATAAGAATTTCATACAATAAATCATCTTCACTTCTATCTTCCTTTATATTAAAAAGAGAATTATGCAACGATGTTTCCAGGTTATCGGGGTTGCTGTCCCAAGCATTGATGTTACTGCTATCCAATTTGAATACTTTGAAACCTGTATCTAACTTCTTAGGCTCCTCGGCAAACAAATCACCCTCTCTGTCGGCTTTGACTTTTTGTTCTTCTACTATCTTTTTCCCTGCACGACGGATACGCTCTTTAGCAATTTCGGGAATAGTTGTATAACCAGCTTTGCGAGCCTCGCTGTCTTCAGGAGTTGGTTCAGGTATCTGCACACAGATGTACTTGCGGTTGCCTCCATCTTCTGCATTTAGTTGCATTACCGCGTGAGCTGTTGTGGCGGAACCGGAGAAGAAGTCGAGAATGATGGAGTCTCTGTTTGTGTTAGCCAATGTCAAAAGTCGTCTTAGTAATCGAACAGGCTTCGGTCCATCAAATGCACCTGCTTCTAATAAAGCTGTTACTTCTTTTGCTCCTTCTTGACTATGTCCTACTTCCTTATAGAACATAATTGACTGTGGAGCCATGCCTTCATATTTTAATTCACTTAAGAATCGTTTAACTTGTGGGGTACTATTCCCATCTGAACCAAACCATATTCTATTATCTTCAATATTTCTTTGGAACGAATCTTTTGATTGACGCCAGCAACGACCTGTTGGTGGTTCTACTATTCTACCTGACGGTAATGTTATTGGATAATCACACTCTTCATTGTAAGTCTTTACCGATAAATCTCCAGGTTTCCATGCACCTCGAGGGTCATTATCTATATTTCGATATCTAGCATCAGCTTCTTTCGTTCTAGGCAATCTGCCAATATCAAAATTTGTAATACTCTTTGTATACATTATAACGTAGTCATGACTATTGGAAATATACTTAGCATCATTTTTAGGAGAGTAAGCTCTTTCCCACACAAGTTCCGCTACAAAATTATCCTCCCCAAAAATCTCATCACAAACCTTTCTTAAATTCGCTACCTCATTATCATCAATCGAAATAAAGATTACTCCGTCGTCAGTAAGCAGATTACGAGCCAGTTTTAACCGTGGGTACATCATATTGAGCCAGTTGGAGTGATAGCGACCGTCGCTTTCCGTGTTGGTGGATAATTTTCTATCTTGTCCGGTTAGCTCAAGGTAATTCTGCATGTTATCCTTGTAGTTGTCTTTATATACGAAATCCTTACCGGTGTTGTAAGGTGGGTCGATATAAATTATCTTCACACGGTTGTGATAACTTTTCTGTAAGAGTTTTAGAACTTCCAGATTGTCTCCCTCGATATATAGATTTTCCGTTGTATCCCAGTCAAGGCTCTCTTCGGGATAGGGGCGTAAAGTACCAGTGCTGCGCTTTTGTGCTTCACGGCGGGCATTGGCTTTTCCTGCCCAATTCAGGCTAAAACGCTCCTCGTGCGGGGGGGGGGTAACTATATGATAATAAGCTGGTTAAGGCTTCAAAATCAACAATGCCTTCTTTCACAGCTTCTGGAAAGATTTGTCTCAATTGCTCTATATTGTTTTCAATCAAATCGGCACTCTTGCTTTCTGCTTGGGGTATAATTTGTTTGTTCATATATATTGTTTGTTTATTTTCTCGTTGAGTTGTGTTATTTTTTCTATCATATCGCTAAAAGACAGATGATCACCGTAAATCATTATCTGCATTTTATTGTAATCGTCTTCCCAGTCTGCAATAACGCTTTCGGGCGGAATGATTTTTATTGTTGTTGGTGATAGAGTGTCATAATCAAAGTCTTTCATCGCTATAAACATACGACGGTGTGCAACAATCGATTCAAATAGTTCTCTGTCATTAAGCGCGTTGTCTGCGAAAGAGGTATCAGTCATTCTTGCCAAGTCGTATAAGTGGCGACTCATTCTTTCTACTCTTATATGTTCTTTGGGCTTGGAAAACTCCTCGTGAAGTAAGCAGATCTTTTCTAAAAACGTGCGTTCCGGCACTACTACATTAATTTCAAATGGCTTTTCAGAAAAAGTAGCTCGCGAAAAATGATTATCAAGAAAGGACCTGATTTCTACCTTTTGTATCGGTTCTTTCATTGATCGGCCTCCAATTTCTAAAACAACTATATTCTTGATATACGGGCTCGAGTTGAAAACCGACGTGTATTCAATGAAAATCTTCTCGGGGTCAACAGTCGTAACAGGGGTTATATCCATTGTTATCGAAAACAGTGTGGTTGGTATTCCGTCAGCTTCCATTTGACGATCCAAATCAAACTGTAAGGTATCACGAGTAAATTTGCAGGTTGATTTGCGCAGATTCTTACTGATTTGTTTAACGGTAAAAGTATCGCCAACAAATCCGAAAAATTCTCTGTTTATTGCAATATCAACATCCTCCGAGAACCGCTCAATTAAATTCCAGCATTTACTTAATGATGTGCCGCCTTTAAATGATAAGTTCTCGGCGTAAGGTAGGGCGAATAATGACCGAAGGACGGCTGTAACCCACAAATCTTTTTCTATAATGACTTGGGGCAGATTGGTCTCTTCGTGCATTTGATTGATTAATTCTATCCTGTCGTTTTCAGGAAGTTTTAAGAACATCATAAGGATAAAAGTATTTTTCGAATCCAAACGGGCATCAATTTTATGTCTGTTTCAAATTCTTGTTTTGTTATTTTTGAAAAATGATTTTTTATTATTGCTAATTGCTCATCGGTTATATTATTCTCGCCAATTTCTCGTAATGCTGAATCTATAAGCATCAGGTATTCCGATTTAAATGACAACCGTTTTAAATCGGACGTGTGTTTAAATTGAATACCCTTTCCTTCTCCTACCTTTATTTTTCTTGCTGTTCCATCAGTCAAGTACACTATATTTGCAGGCACTTGCGTTGATAGATTTAATAGATTAAGAGCATGCAATCCGGTAGGGATAATACGTGCGTTATCCCTACCGGCAATAGCTTTAGCTATTGCGTCAAGCGTGGGTTTACCCGATATATTTACTCCATACAGCTCCTTTTCCTTTTTAGGATACCAATAAATGCCATTGGCTAATCGTTCAATATAGCCCGAGTTTGTTAAACGTTGTAACGTTTTTTTAATTGATTCGGGTGATCCTAAATCAGCAAAGTTGTCGTGGAAGAATATCTTCCCACGCTTGTAGCTTTCTATTCTATTCTTTATCTGTTCTGCTGTTGTATTTACCCGTTCTGCTGTTGTATGCATATCTCCTTCAATTACTGTCCCCTTTTTATGAAATTATGGGGACAAATATTACTTGCAAAAATAGTAATAATTTACTTTATATCAATACATAATGACATTATTTCTACAACTTGTTTTAAACGTTCAAGCCTTTATCTTTTTTTGCGAATCCCTTTCATTGTCTTGTAACTCTCTAAGGCAACTGTTCAATTTTATGATTGATTAAATTTATTCATAAAATAACTGTTTTTGAAATTCACGTTCATGTTGTTCATGTTATACATGTAAATATACCAAAATGCCTCAAAAACATGAACGACATGAATGAAATGAACGTGTTTTCTCAACTTCTCTGTGAATTTCCTCTTTGATAGGGGATGATAATCTTCAATTCCAAATTTAAACTCTTCCGGAGGCATATTTTCGGAAGAATATCCGCAATCTCTCAAAATACCTCGTGTTATTTCCGGAAAAAGCTTCTTGAACAGATTGGCAACAATCAGCACATCTCTTTTAGTATTACTGTTTTCACTTTGTTATCACGCAACGGATATAGTTCATAGATTAATTTTTCACAAAAATAAATGTTTATTTTAAAAAATGTGGCATATACGCTTATTGAGTTATCTACATTTCAAATTGACATAAATGCAATACTAAGTCTATACCATGTCTGGTGATCGCTTATATATTCCTTATTGGTTGCTTATGTTTTAATAATTTATCTATAACCTATTTTAGAGGAAGAAACAGACATGTTTACTTGATATTTACATGAATAAATGTTAATATTGTAGTACGAATAACATTAAAAAATTACGGCGAGAATTAATTCAGAAAATACGATTTCAGGGAAAATAGGGCCGGTTACATTTTATGTAAATCAGTTTGGCATACAGGTGGTTAGGTCTTATACAAAAGGGAAAGATCCGAAAACACCAAAACAGTTGGCGCATCGCATGAAATTTAAGTTGGTTAACAAGGGATTATCACCACTTTGCGAAATGATAAATGGGGGCATAAAGATAATCCCAAAGCATACAGAACTGCAGTTGGAAAAGCTGAATTAGCTCTTCCTGAAAACTGGGAGATAAATGATACGCATATATGGCTTTATCTAAGTTCGTTTGATTTCAGTAATAATTCGGAAAGCAGATATTTGACGGAATGATAGAAGTACAGTATAATGGAATACCATTTCAATTTTTAAATATCCTTGCTGTTTATAGCCTCAGCTAACCAAATTTGGTGTATATTTATAGGTTTAATATTAATAT
>CAZYNA010000091.1:0-6204 GCA_964648775.1 uncultured Proteiniphilum sp.
CGTATGAAGTAATGTTTTTAACAACACCTTCAAGTACTTGTCCTTTTTCAAGTTTAGAGATAATCTCTTTCTTTTGTTGTTCAAGTTCCTCTTCAATCAGAGCTTTGTGTGAAACAACTACGTTTTTATATTCAGGATTGATTTTTACAACCTTGAATTCCATAGTTTTATCTACAAATATATCGTAATCGCGGATAGGCTTAACATCAATCTGCGAACCGGGAAGGAATGCTTCGATGCCAAAAACATCTACAATCATACCACCTTTAGTACGGCATTTGATGTAACCTTTAATAATTTCATTGTTTTCAAGTGCAGCATTAACGCGATCCCATGCACGAGATGCACGCGCTTTCTTATGAGAAAGTATCAGCTGTCCTCTTTTGTCCTCCTGGCTCTCGATGTAAACTTCTACCTCGTCGCCAACTTTAAGTTCTGGATTGTAACGGAATTCGTTTAATGAAACAACACCGTCAGATTTGTATCCGATATTTACAACCACTTCGCGTTTGTTCATGGAGGTAACAGTACCAGTAACTACTTCTTTGTCGCTGATTTTGTTCAACGTGCTATCGTAGCTATCGGAAAGTTTTTCTCTGCTTTCTTTACTATAGGGATCATCCTGTGCATATGCAGCCCAGTCAAAATCCTCAATAGGCTCTACATTTTTTAGAATTTCAGTCATCTGTTGTTGAATAATTGTTTTAATTAAATAAGTTAGACATTATATTATCTGTAAAAAAAAGTGGTGCAAAGGTAGTTGGTTTTTTGCTAATAACCAACTCTTTGCACCAAATATTTCGATGATAGATTATTCGTATTACATCTTTTTACAAGAGCAATCCTTCCTGAACTTCACGCCTAACCTGAAGACCGGCAATTTGTTCTACCAATCTCAAAGCAAAATCAAAAACCAGTCCAGGCCCTTTACCAGTAGTAATATTTCCATCTACTACCACACTCTCACCGGTTATTTTCGCACCAATTAGTTCAGGCTCAAAGCCCGGATATGTTGTAGCTCTTTTGCCGTCAAGTATACCTAATCCCCCAAAGACCATAGGTGCAGCACAAATGGCTGCAATCATTTTCTCTTTCGAATTATATTCTTTAATCAGATCCTTCAACCCATCATGTTCATTCAGGTGCTTTGCACCGGGCATACCTCCCGGAAGCACAAGGATATCAATGTCTGAAAAATCAGTTTCACTAAATACCTTATCTGCTAAAACAGGTATATTATGTGCACCTGTTACACTTTTTTCTTCTGTAATTGAAATAGTAACAACAGGAATCTGAGCTCTTCTTAAAATATCAACTGTTCCCAGTGCTTCAATCTCTTCAAATCCATTAGCTAAAAATATTCCTACTTTCTTCATATCCATTTTTATTTTAAGTTTTGATTCAGATGTCAGTTTGATTATTAACTAAACTAATAGTACAATATGCAATTTAATCAGTTTTGATTAAATCTGTAAGTTATAGTGCCTTGCTGATTATTGGGTGAATTGATAGCGTTAAATTTTGTGCTGCGTGCTGCACGTAATGCTTCATTTCTGAGTGAGCTGTTTGGAGTATTGGTCCCACGACCAATTTCTGCTAAAATAACATTCCCTGCAGGGTCTACAGTAATGTTAACAACCACAGTTCCGTAATCGTTAACATTATATCTTGGCTGGGTTAAACCGCCGCTACCCAAACTTCGTCCACCTAAATCATAAGAACCTATACCTCCTGTGCCAATAGGTGAGCCTTGTGTTGAATTACCCGTTGATACTCCCTGAGTGCCCGCACCCTCTGTGTTTCCTCTGCTTCCTTGATTTTCTCCAAAAAGCCCCGACATCTGTTCATTAATCTCTCTTCTTCTGGCTTCTTCTTCAAGTCTGCGTCGTTCAGCTTCCTCCTGTCTTCTTCTTTCTTCAGCCAAGAGTTCTTTGCGTCGCTCTTCCTCTCTTTGCGCCTCAACATCAATTGTAGGTTCAGTTGTTTGAGTAATTAAGGGCTCATTTGGTGAGTAGTCAGGTATTATTGGCTGCGTAGGTTGCGGATTTATTTCTGCCATCGGCGGCTCCACAATGCCAAATGCATCTTCTGTGCTTCCAAACATAACCGGGATTCCCTCCAGGTCTTGAGGAGGAGATGCAAGAGTGAAATATGAGAAAAGAAGCAATAAAAACAGAAGTACTGCAAACACAGTAGTTCCAATTATTCCACCTAATTCTTCTCTTGATATTTGTTTCATACTTTAATTCCCGATCCGGATAGATTGATACTTTATTTTAGAATCTGTAAAATCAGAATGGTTTAATTAGGTCTCGTCATCAATACCATGTTAAACTGATTCTGATTTGCAATATCAAGAACACTCACAATCTCCCCGTAAGGCACAGTCTCATCTGCATATAATGCAACAAAAATATTGGGGTCAACACTATAAGCCTGTTGTAGAAAAGGAGTAATCTCTTCAAAAGAGACTTGTCGTTCAGTTTCCTGACCATGAGCCACATAATAATTGAGATCCTTATCAATTGTGATTCTTGTAATTGGTTTAACCTGAGCCTTCTGTTGAGCTCTGGGTAATGCTACTTGTATGGCGTTCGGAGTTACTACTGTAGAGGTTATCATAAAGAATATCAATAGCAGAAAGATAACATCCGTCATAGATGCCATACTGAAATTTGATTCAATTGTAAATCTTTGTTTTAGTGCCATTTTTTTACTCTTTATGATACTGGTTCATTCAGTATATCCATAAATTCCATAATTCTTCTTTCCAGATTATTTACAATACCTTTTATTCTGGTAGTTAAATAATTGTATGCAAAAAGTGCAATAATACCAACAATCAAACCTCCTACTGTTGTAACAAGCGCCTCATAAATACCTGTAGAGAGAATTGTAATATTTACATTAGAGCCTGCGCCGGCCATATCCATAAATGCTCTTACCATACCTGTTACTGTTCCGAGAAAACCAACCATTGGTGCTCCTGAGGCTGAAGTGGCAAGAATAGGTAGTCCTTTTTCAAGATATGAAATCTCAATATTACCTTGATTCTCTATAGCCGACATTACATCGGCTGTTGGTCTTCCAAGACGTGAAATACCTTTTTCAACCATTCGCGAAGTAGGAGTATCTGTATTTCTGCACAGATTTATTGCAGCATCAATTTTACCGTCATGTATATAATCCTTAATTCTATTCATAAAGGAACTGTCTTCCTTTACAGCTTTATTGATTACAAGAGTTCTCTCAATCAACACGTAAATAGACATCAACAAAAGAATTAACAACACAATCATTAACCATCCACCCTTAAGTGCCAGGTCAAATGCATTCATTGTAACTGCTTCACTTTCAGCCAACGCAGATGTTTGCTGCATAGTGTTGTAAATAGCCTGAGCTGTATCTGCAGGCGAGGGTAATTGCAAAAGATTCATACCGATAGTACAGTTAAGTTTATTTTATGTATTGGTTTCTTTGATAAAGATATAAAAATTGATTGTCAAATTTAGATTTGCGGCTCGTTTAAACAATTTTTATACGCTTTTATTGTTTTTTCTAAACCTGCATATAGTGCATCACTTATAATTGAATGTCCAATTGACACCTCTTTCAGCCATGGAATATTATCTGAAAGGTATTTTAAATTTTCCAGATTCAAGTCATGTCCGGCATTAACGCCCAATCCAAGATTTTTTGCAAGTAATGCAGCTTCAATAAATGGGTCAACTGCTTTTTCCCTGTCTTTCGGATACTCTTCGGCGTACGGCCCTGTATAGAGTTCAATACGGTCTGTTCCAATCTGAGAAGCCATCTTGATAATATCTTTTACAGGATCAACAAAAATTGATGTTCTAACCCCCATCGACTGAAATTTATTTACAATTTCTGTCAGAAAATCCTTATGTGTAATTGTGTCCCAGCCGGCATCAGATGTCAATGCGTCATGAGCATCCGGAACAAGAGTTACTTGAGTTGGTCTGATCTTTTCAATCAAATTTATAAACTCAGATGTTGGATTACCTTCAATATTAAATTCAGTTGTCACCTTCGACTGTAGATCATATACATCCGAATACCTGATATGTCGCTGATCAGGTCTTGGATGTACAGTTATTCCTTCAGCGCCAAAGGCCTGACAGTCTACCGCTACCTTAATCAGATTAGGAATATTTCCTCCCCTGGAATTCCTCAAAGTAGCAATTTTGTTTATATTTACACTAAGTTTAGTCATATTTCAATTAAATACAGTTCAATACAAAGATGAGAGTCGCTTTGTGAATAAAAAATTAATTACCATCTTTGCATATTAGATACAAAAGTAATACGAATTAACCGTTTTACGTAATGTCAACCAAAGAATTTATAAAAGAACAGGTGGAAAAGTTTTCTACGCCCATTAATTCTGAGCAGTTTACAGAGCTAACTGAATCAGAAAACTCTCTTATTATTCTTGAAGTACCTATAAAAGATTACACCCTAACTGAGATTGCACGCATTGTAGAAAGTAACAATGCACATATTTTATCTCTCTCTGTTTTTCCTATCTCCGGTGGAAGTGACTTACTTATATCTTTAAAGCTTGATATCTCAGATCTAACAGCAATACTCAGAAGCTTCGAGCGTTTTAACTATATAATTTCATACTACTTCATGCGCGAAGGCGAGATAACAGACAAACAAAGAGAGCGTTTAGATGAATTGATGTATTATCTGGAAATGTAACTATATGAAATTTGCACTATTTGGAAGTATGTTCCCCGACAGAACAGCGAAAGCTGAAGAGCAGATTCTTGGGGTTTGTGATGCAATATTAAGACACGGAGGAGAACTTTGTCTCCCCGAGAACTTTTTTATCACTCTTCCCGGAGTAATACGTCAGAAATTGGCAAATATTTGTACTATAGTTGAAGAATTACCGGATGTAGATATGGTTGTGAGTGTGGGTGGAGACGGAACTTTTCTTCGAACAGCATCAACGGTTGGTGACACCGGAATTCCGGTTTTAGGTATCAACACAGGACGTCTCGGATTTCTTGCGGCAATCAATTACTCTGATCTCGAAGAGACTCTTGAAGAGGTTATGAATGGTAAATATAAGGAGGAGGAACGTACTCTTCTTAAAATGTCAACAGACGAAACATTCCCACCTGAATATTTCAACTCCAATGCACTTAATGAGATAGCAATTTTAAAGCAAGACACAGCTTCAATGCTATCAATCCACGCATATATAAATAATGATTATCTTACTTCATATCAGGCAGACGGACTTGTTATTTCCACTCCATCCGGCTCAACCGCATATTCTCTTAGCATAGGTGGATCTATTTTATCACCAACCACTCCAAGTATCATATTATCTGCAATTGCACCTCATAATCTAACATCACGCTCCTTAGTAGTAGACGACAGCAGTATAATTTCACTGAAAATAGAGAGTCGGAGCCATATGTTTCTTGTATCAGTTGATGGTCAGTCAAGAGTTCTTGATGAGTCGGTTAGTATTCAGGTAAGAAAGGCAGACTATACCCTTCGGGTAGTCAAAAGAATAGGTCACACATTTTATGAAACACTTCGGGACAAACTGATGTGGGGCGCTGATGTTAGAAAACAGCAAAAGTAAACCCACCACTCAGTTCATCATCCCGAAATATCTGTTTCTGTACTACTCTTCCTGCTCTTCTTCCTCATAAGGAAGCCATTTGTCAAGCCCCTTAATTAGCAAATAGAAGATAGCCATAAAAGCAAAAATCCCTACAATACCTAAAATCGCAATAATTATGGCTGTTTGTAATGTTGTCGTCATAAAATCATATTTTAAGCAAGTAACGGAACTAATGTCAGAATTATACCACCCGCAACAACAGATCCTATCTGTCCTCCTACATTGGTACTAATTGCCGGCATGAGCAAGTAGTTATAGGGGTCTTCTTTTTGACCCATTTGATGGATAACCCTTGCTGACATCGGAAATGCGGAAATTCCGCAAGCTCCAATCATCGGATTAATCTTATTACCTTCCTTTCTGAAAAGATTAAGGAATTTAGCAAAAATAACTCCTCCAAAAGTGTCAAAAACAAAGGCAAACAATCCTAATGCAATAATTATAAGCGTATCAAGCCTGATAAAGCGCTCCGCAGTCATTGTACTTGCAATTGTTATTCCAAGCAGGATAGTAACCAGGCTCGAAAGTTCATTCTG
>CAZYNA010000091.1:6304-7553 GCA_964648775.1 uncultured Proteiniphilum sp.
CCTGAAATTGCCGGTAGCAATTGTTCTAATCCCATATAAATAATTGTTTGATCAATAAAGGAATCCAAGCATTAAGCCGGCTGCAACAGCTGAACCAATTACTCCGGCTACATTTGGCCCCATTGCGTGCATTAGCAAATAGTTAGAAGAGTCATACTCCAGACCAATAGTTTGCGATATTCTTGCTGAATCCGGTACAGCAGAAACTCCGGAATTACCAATAAGTGGATTAATTTTCTTTTCTTTCGGTAAAATCAAATTAAATAACTTAACAAAAATAATTCCTGCACAGGTTGCAATAACAAATGAAAATGCTCCGATTAAAAATACTTTTAAAGATTCAATTCTAAGGAAAGTTGTTGCCTGAGTAGACGCTCCAACTGTAAGTCCAAGCAGAATTGTAATAACATCAATAAGAGGTCCGCGTGCTGTTTCAGCCAGTCTGCGTGTTACTCCTGATTCTTTTAACAGATTTCCAAAGAATAACATACCTAAAAGAGGCAAACCTGATGGAACTAAAAAGGCAGTAAGTAATAAACCCATTATTGGGAATAATACTTTTTCTGTTTGTGAAACAACTCTGGGAGTTTTCATCTTTATCACACGCTCTTTTTTAGTTGTGAGCAATCTCATAAATGGCGGTTGAATAACCGGCACTAATGCCATATATGAATATGCTGATATCGCTACAGCTCCTAATAAATGAGGTGCAAGTTTTGAAGTTGTAAATATTGCTGTAGGTCCGTCTGCACCACCAATTATACCAATAGCTCCGGCCTCATTTGGTGCAAACCCAAGCTGAATAGCAATAATATAAGCGCCAAATATACCAAATTGTGCAGCAGCTCCAATTAGTATTAATTTAGGATTTGCTATCAGAGAAGAGAAGTCAGTCATCGCACCAATCCCCAGAAATATTAATGGAGGGTACCAGCCTTGAACAACTCCTTGATATAGTATGTTAAAGACTGAGCCTTCTTCGTATATGCCAATTTGCAATCCGGCAGCTTCATTAAAGGGTATATTTCCAATTAAAATACCAAAGCCTATCGGAATTAGTAATAGAGGCTCATACTCTTTGGTTACAGCTAAGTAGATAAAAAGCAATCCGAATAAAATCATAATTAAATGACCTAATTCAACGTTTGCAAAACCTGTATACCCAAAAAAGTTCTGTAAATTTTCTGTTAATGATATTAAAGTGTTCATTTTCTATGAGGTTTATTTATTCTACAACAACTAGATTTGC
>CAZYNA010000092.1:0-7466 GCA_964648775.1 uncultured Proteiniphilum sp.
TTACCAACTTTGCTGACACAAAATGTTAAGCATGAAAAGCTTACTTTAGGAAAGTATTAGAAAAGGAAGAGAAGAATAGATAAAGACAAGGCACTCAAAATAAAACAAATAAAATTACCTACATCATGATCATCAGAACAACAGCAAAACTACTTAATATCGCAAAGATAGCACCGCTTAAAAACAGCGCTGAGCTGTCTGATTCATTGCCGGGCGAGTGGTACGCTTCACTCGTTAGCACTGGAAGGAAAGGTGGTGGGGCAATCCATTTTTTGCACGTGCCAACCATGATTTCAGTTATTGTAAATGGACGTTCTGTAAAGAAAGCCATGGATTCGCTTCCGGATAGGGCTGCCTCTTTGCTCAAAAGAAACGGATTCTCTGAACTGATACCTTTATTTGATCTTAACTCTGAACCTGAATTCTTTACTACAAATAGCAGAAGTGTGCTCGCTACAATGACTCAAATGAAATATAATATTGAGTATCATCTTATGAGGTCTGAAGATTTAACTTCCCATGATATTGACAGGATTGAAGATATTCATCTTAAAGTACTACTTGGAGGGAGAGTTGCAGAAGTTGCCAAGTTAGCTAAAGGGGATTACGTCACTCCTTTAGAGTTGTTGCAAGAGATTAGAGCAAAGAGTGATTAAAGAAGTGCCCATTGAAGTATTGATTAAATTCCCAAAACTTATATTCATTCCATGAGATTTTTTATATTAATCATTTTGCTTGTAGTACTATTAGTAATAGACTTTCCCATGCTGCCAAGTGCATTAATTATTTTTAGTCTTTTTATAATATTATATCATTCTAATTCAAAGAAAAAGAAAGAGACAAATAGTGATGAAGGTATTTCTCGGCCTGAAAATTACGAAGATAAGTCTGTTCTTGATGTTACCGGAAATTCTATAGAAATTGATTCGAAGGCGTATAATTATAAAGAATCAGGAAATTTTAATATTGTTCCATATTGGGAGCATCAGTATATATATTCAGCTCAAACTTTGCAGTTTGAAAGTGCGAGTATACGAAGATTCTACAAGAAATTTAAAGAAGAATTCATTGAAGGTAATCCTATAGATGTTAAAGGTAATACAAATTATGCCTTTACTTTGATGTTTGACTTGTTGGATGAGTATGATTTTAGACCAAATATAGACAGACTTACGAGTCAGATGCAGTTGTTGGTAAAACATTATCCTAAAACTTATAACTATGCAATTGATAACCTCGTAAGTAGAGCAAGGAAAGCTGGGCAGATGAGTCTTGTTATGGAGGTGTTTCCTGAATATGATAAATGGAGTTTCTCTGATTTATATACAAACAAACTTAAGCTTACAGACTCTGAACGTACTTTATTTGACAGCTTTGCATCTAATTGGGGTGTAATGATTTCGAATCCGGAGGCGCTTAAGATTAAACAGATTCAATTGTTTCGAGATGTAATTAATAAGGTTGGTGAAAATAAGATTAATAGTATTGCGACATCGTTTGTTATAAGAGATAGGAGCTATGACCGTAATATTGGTAATTATATTAACCGAAATTTTTCGACGAGTGAAAAGGTTAACTTACTGAAAGAACTAATATTGAGATTGTGTGGTGGAAATGTTTATGAAAGGTACGGGTTTAGATCTCAGGTATATGTAAACAGTGGAAGTCTGTTTGTTTTAGATGAAAAGATAGCTAAAAGGCAATTGAGGACGTTTAAACCTATTGTTGCTTCAATTGCTGGTAAAATGCCGGATTTAACGGAAGAAGAGGAGATTGATATAAATAGTGTTTATAGAACACGTTGGCGTAATACTCACACATTGTTGGTGGAGGAGTTGAGGAGTAGCAAAAATGTTGATGTATATATTGCGAATGTAAAAAAGCTTATAAAACATAATAGCAAAAATTATTCACTTGATTTACTTTTGTTTGACTCATCAAAAGTTCTTGCAGGTTTAAATAATATTGCTTCAATGAATATGTACTTGCTTTATTTAGAGGTGCATGTTGGTAGATTAAATGTTGATAAGGTGAAAGAACTACCACAATATGCTCAAAAAAAGTTATTCAGAGAACCGGGACAAAAAGAAAAGTTTGACGATATTGTAAATAGATTTTTAAATGACAAAATCATTGAAAAGGCTCGTGAAGAAATTGAGTCGTTTTACACTCCCAAACGAAGGAGGATTAAACTGGATGAAAAAGAGATAAATAAAATATCCGGACAACACATGGAAACAGTTGAGTTATTAAGTGCATTTATGGATGATGAGGTGGTGGAGGAAGAGAAAGTAGATATAAGCGTGATTCATGAGCAAAATAATAGCCTGCTGTCTGAACAGCAACTTGAATTATTGGATGTCTTTGCAAGGAATAACTTTATTGTTCCAAGAAGTGATGTTGTTGATTTTGCAAAAAAGAATGGATTTATGGCTAATAGTCTTGTTGACTCTATTAACGAGGTTTGCTATGAAGTGCTTGATGATGTTTTAATTGAAGAGGAGGAGGATAACTGGACTATTTTTGAAGAGTATTTTAATGTAATTATATATGAAACCTAAAATTAAACCTAAAGAAGCTACAGAGATTATTAATTCGTTGATTGGTGGGATTGTTCCTCGTGCGGGCATTCAGCATATTGCAGTTGGTCGTGATGAAGAAATTGCAGCGGTGGTGAGTTCCCTTGAAGAAGTGAAGAAAGGTCATAATGTGATGAAGTTCTGGATTGGAGATTTCGGCTCAGGGAAGTCTTTCATGTTTCATCTTATAAAGACAATTGCACTGAAAATGAATTTTGTTGTTTCAGGTGCTGATTTTACCCCTGATAACCGTTTGTATTCGAATGATAGAAAGGCAGTGGCACTTTATTCGGCAATTATTGATAATATTTCAATTAATACGAAACCTGATGGGGGTGCTCTTCAAACTTTGCTGGAGAAATGGATTGAACAGATAATACAATTTACAGCTAAAAACGCCGGGATTTCTCTTACTGAAATTCGAAATGAAGAGTATCTTCCACTTATCAAGGAAAATATTTTTGAAACAATAAAAAAATTAACAGATGTTTCGGGCTATGATTTTGGTATTATTATATTGAAGTATTATGAAGGTTACGTTACAGGTGATGATCAGCTTCAACGCTGTGCAATAAGATGGCTGAAAGGTGAGTATGGGACGAAGACAGAAGCACGTCAGGATTTAGGAGTAAGGGAAATAATAAATGATCAGAATTATTATGATATGCTTAAAAACTTTACTAGACTCTTCGTTCAAATGGGTTATAGTGGGTTTATGATTAATCTTGACGAGGCGGTTAACCTTTATAAGATTTCTTCTTCGGTAACGAGGGAGAAGAATTATGAGAAGATTCTCATGATTTACAATGACTGCTATCAAGGCAGAGTTTCTAATATGTTTTTTAATATTGCAGGTACCCGAGAGTTCTTGAAAAATGAACGTAGAGGGCTATACTGTTATAATGCTTTAAAAACAAGATTAGAGCCTAACAAATACGCTGTTGATGGTTTAGTTGATTTTGCTCAGCCTGTAATTAAACTCAAACCAATTAATCATAACGAGATATTTGTTTTATTGAAGAATCTGAAGAGTGTTTTTGACTTTAACTATAAAACGAATATTGATGTTGAAGAGAAAGACATTAGATTTTTTATGGAGGAAATTTATAATAAACCGGGTGCCGCTGAATTTCTTTTACCAAGAGAAGTGATTCGTGATTTCCTCAATATATTGAGCACCTTGAGACAAAACCCTGATGCCTCGTTTGAGGGGCTTGTTGGTGATATAGAGCTTAAAAATGAACGACCGAACGACGATTTAATAGATTTAATAGAGGTGCTATAATGTCAGGTGATATTTTTTCTCTTTTATCTGAACCTGTCAGACGATATATTCGAGATAAAAGATGGACGGAGTTTAGAGCGATTCAGGTTAGCGCAATAAAATATATATTAGGCGAATCAGGGAATTTTATTCTGGCTGCTAGAACAGCATCCGGAAAAACTGAGGCTGCATTTTTACCTATATTGACTGATGTCGATTTCTTGGAACCGGGTATTCAAGTTCTTTATATCTCTCCATTAATTGCTTTGATAAATGATCAGTTTACACGGGTAGAGGATTTGTGCGAATATATGGATATCCCGGTAACTAAATGGCATGGTGAGGCAAATAGAGGCGAAAAAAAAAGTATTTTAAAAGATCCACATGGTATATTGTTAATAACACCTGAGTCTATAGAGGCAATGTTTGTTACGAAACCATATAACGTTACGCACTTATTCTCAAATTTGAAGTATGTTGTTATTGATGAGGTTCACTCATTCTTGGGAACTGATAGAGGTGTACAATTGAAATCTCTGCTTTATAGACTTCAGGAAAAAAATGTGAAACCTTTCAGAATAATAGGATTGTCAGCGACCATTGGTGATTATGACGAAGCTAAAAGGTTTACTGGTGATGAGAAGAATACAAAAGTTTTAGTTGATAAACAAAAAAGGATCACTCATGTGGAATTTAGATATTTTAGTGGCGAAGATAAAACAGAACTGCCCTTAGAATTAGTTAAGGATTTATATAGACATGTTCATGATATAAAGTCTCTAATATTCCCAAATAGTCGTGGACGTGTTGAAGAGATATCAGTCAAACTAAATAAAATATCTGAACGAGTTGGTGGACATGGGAATTATTATGCACACCATTCGTCAGTTGATAAAGGAATAAGGGAGTATGTGGAGTTTTTTGCCAAAAATAATAGAAGAGAAAGCTTTTCTATTGCATGCACATCAACTTTAGAGCTTGGAGTTGATATTGGTACTGTAGATGAGATTATTCAGGTAGATGCTACTTATAGTGTATCTTCACTTATACAAAGAGCCGGAAGGAGTGGGAGAAGAAGTGGTGCATCAAGCAAGTTGGTTCTATATGCCACTACCAGATGGGATTTACTTCAGGCTCTTGCCTGTTGGAGCTTATATGACAATAATTATATTGAGGCACCGGAAATTATTAAACGTCCATACGATATTTTAGGTCATCAATTATTATCTATAATTAAAGAGAACTCGGGTATAGACTATAGATTATTAATAGAGAAATTACTTTCAAACTTTGCATTTCAGAATTTAAATCAGTCAGATATTGTAGAGATTATTAATCATTTTATACAATTGGATTTTATAGAGAAGCTCGGAAATGAATTGATTATTGGTATCGAAGGGGAGAGAGTGGTAAATAATATGCATTTCTATAGTATGTTTGAACGTGATATTAGCTTTAGTGTTATATATAACTCAAGGGTCATTGGTGAACTCCCTTTTTCTGTACAATCAGAGACTGGCAATAACATACTTTTGGCAGCTAGAATATGGAAAATTACTGAAGTTGATCTTAAAAGCAGAAAAATTTATGTTATCCCGGCTAAAGATGGTAAGAAGCCTTTATTTATGGGTGTGGGAGGGAATGTGCACCCAATGATTCAACAAGAGATATTTAGAATACTTTTATCAGAAGAAGAGTTTGCTTTCTTGGATGAATCCTCTTTGCGTACATTAAATGATTTGCGATCGGATTTTAAAAGAATGAAGATTAAAGATTATAGAAAAGATCGTCCGGTTATAATAAATCAAAATGGTTTAATAATTCATGTTTTTGGCGGTACAAAGATTATAGAGACAATTAAGTTTCTACTGAATTTGATAAACTTTAAATCAAATATAATAAATCTAGGCTGCTCTATTGAGACAAATATTAGTGATTGGAATATGTTTATTTCAAGTATGAACTCTTTATTGTCTTATAAAGATGAGTGTTTGTTAAATTCTGCTATAGAGAAAAGACTAGAAGAACCTGTCTTTTTAGAAATATCTAAATGGGGGAAATTCTTACCAGACAAACCTAAAGTAGATCTTATAAAGCAAAAATTATTTGATTTTGAAGGAGCTTTTAAATTCATTGAAAATACTAGTTTTAAGGCTAACGGCATAGGGATAATAAGTTAGTAGGCTGCAATAGCTATCTTTGGTGAGACAAAAAATGAGTTTTACAAACAATTAGAGTAAATTCGCAATTGCTGGTTGACTCTAGGGATAGTTATTATTTATTGTGATATTTTGTTTTTGACAATAATCCTGATTAAATTGCATGAAAAAATAGATAACTTTGCAATTAATGGTAGAAAAAGAGTCTAACATATTGGAATTGAACTTCAGTGGTAATGGTATTAGTCCTGACACTGTGAAGCCATCAGAGATAGCAAATCAAATTGTTAACTTTGAAGAGACTCTATTGCATGTAATTAAAGATAAGTATCCGGAAATTAATACAGAAGAGATTCTCTTTTCTTTAGATAGGATTGAGGATAATAGCTTGGACATTATCTTTAAACCTTTAATGGCGGTAGCGATAGTTTTAAATAGTTATAATTTGGTGTCAGAAAGTATTAATAGTAATGATTTTTCTATTTTGCCGATTGAGTCAGTAAAATCATTAAATAGAATAGCTAAATTTACAAAGAAGCATGATTGCATAGCAACATTTAAATTAGATAATAATAATATGTCATCTATTACCAAAGATACAATAATTGAAAAAGTTGATTTAGGAGTATTTAAAGGAGAAACAACATTATATGGAAAGCTTACGGATATTGGTGGAGAAAAACCTAATCTGCATTTAAAGTTAAATGATAAAGAAAATATTATAATTGATATCACGGAGGAGGATGCCCAAAAATTAGCAGTAAATCTATACCAGTTTATAGGACTTAAGGGCTCTGCAGTTTGGGATGCTGAAACTTATAAAGTAATTAAGTTTAAGTTTAATGATATTGTTCCATATAAAGGAGGTAATACCTTTAACGCTATTAGTGATATTAAGAATAACATTTCAAGTGGTGTGTGGGACAAGTATAACACAGAAAGTGAGATTAACGAAGCGCTTTTCAGAAAATAAGAAAAAATGATTTATTGTATAGATTCTCAGATTTTTATTTGGGGTATTAAAAAGCAATGTACAGCTGGCCAGGAAAACATGATTGAAAAGGCTGAGTATTTTTTTAAAAGAGTTGATGAAGAAGGGCATCATATACTAATGCCAACTATAGTGATAGCAGAAGTTCTAGCTCCAGAACCAATAGAAAAATATCCTTTTTTAATGGATGTTATTAATAGGAATTTTATGGTTGGAGAGTTTAATACTATGTGTGCTATCAGATATGCTAATTTTCTACATAAAAGATTTGATGACTTAAAAAAGTTTGCACATGATAATGGTATTAGGAAGGAGAAAATGAAGGCTGATTTTATGGTCTTAGCTACAGCATTGGCATATAACGCAGATATTCTTTTTACAAATGATAATGGTTTATTAAAAGTGTCACAAGGATATATTAAAGCTGATAACATACCAGATCTCCCTGAAAAACAAATGGAGCTGTTTGATTA
>CAZYNA010000093.1:0-7221 GCA_964648775.1 uncultured Proteiniphilum sp.
GAAACATAATATGTCACCCAAGTGTCATTTCTTGTCGTTAATGTTATTTAACAGTGATTGTGCCGAGAGAAATTATTTCTGTATCTCCTCAAAATTCACGGTTAAAACACTTTCCTATGTTGAATATATTTCAACAGAAATATGCCATTACACGATATGCGCATATTGCATGTGTTCTTGCCAAGCATTTGTCTTTATCATCATTGTCCACGAGTAACACGCATGCGAAAAACATACTGAGATTCATTTAACAGCATTTCTTGATTCTCACACATCAGTTCGCTTTTCAACAAACCACAACCAACCCAACATGTTAAATATGTCAAATAAACATCAGATGTCGCCAGGGTGACGGCATTCTTCCTTTTGTGGGGGTACTTTTGTACTACAAACTTCAAAACGTAACAGAAATGAAAAAATCATTATTCAACAAATTAGAGCTATTCATCCCTGTGGTGATCCGAGTTCATGGGAAAAATCATCCTGAAATGAAAGAGGTGGGCCAGCTCTTTGATAACATAAAACAAAAAGCTGCTAAAGGAGGCAGCAATGAGTTAGGCGATGAGTTCAAGCAACTGCGTGAAATCACCAACCACTATACCGTGCCAAATAACGTATGCGAAAGCTACGAGGCAGTGTATCATATGCTGGCCGAAAGTGATGAAAGGTGCATGAAAATGAACGGTCAGATTAAACAACAAAAAATATAGCATGCAACGAATCATATTAAACAGTAAAAATAAAATCACGGCGGTCAGCGCTTTACTGATAGCACTCGCATTCACCGGCAAATGGGTTGCGGACAATGACATTATTTTCACGGCAGCCCTGGGGATTGCCTCCGTGCTGGGGATAATGCCAATTGCAATTCAAGCTTATCAAGCCCTTAGAGTAAAAGTGGTGAGCATTGATGTTCTTGTTACTATAGCAGTGATAGGTGCATTTATGATTCGAAACTTTGAAGAGTCGGCCATCGTTACTTTTCTCTTTCTTTTTGGTGGATATCTTGAACAGCGCACTCTCAATAAAACGCGTTCAGCCATTAGAGAGCTTACAGCAATGGCACCGGATAGCGCTTTGAAGCAGCTGGACAATGGCGAATATGAAATGGTGGATGTAGATGATGTGGAAAAAGGAGATGTTCTGCTTGTAAAGACAGGAGCGAAGGTGCCGGTTGATGGTACCGTATTGTCTGGGGAAGGACATATTAACGAGTCAAGCATCACCGGCGAATCAGTGCCGGTGGGTAAAAACACTGGTTCTGATGTGTTTGCCGGAACTATCTTGGAGAATGGCACCATCAGGGTGCAAGCTAATCGAGTAGGAGAAGATACAACGTTCGGGAAAATAATAGAACTTGTAGAAGAGGCGCAGGACTCGAAGTCCGAAGCGGAACGATTTATAGATAGATTCTCAAAATACTACACCCCCATGGTATTGCTTATGGCCTTTATAGTATGGTTTATCTCAAAGGATCTAGAGTTGGCAATTACCGTATTGGTGCTTGGCTGTCCGGGCGCCCTGGTAATTGGCGTGCCGGTGTCAAACGTATCCGGGATAGGCAATGGAGCGCGGAACGGCGTATTATTAAAAGGCAGCGAGGTAATATCCGATTTCAGCAAGATCAACACCATCATATTTGACAAGACCGGTACGCTGACCATGGGAAATCCCTCAGTAGGGGAAACCATTTATTACTCGGGCAACCAAGATGAGGTGATGAACTATCTCGCAAGTGTTGAACGCGAATCAGATCATCCGCTGGCGAAAGCCATATTGCGAGAAGTTGGGCAAGTCGAGTTTATGCCCGTTACCCGCACCGATGTGGTGAAGGGCGGAGGCGTAGTGGCAGAGGTGCTGGGACATGAGATTGCTGTTGGCAATGCTTTTTTGATGGATAAGAAAGGTGTTTCTCTGAGTGAAAAAGCAAAAGCTGATATTGAGCGACTTTCTGCAAGCGGAAACTCGATTGTGTTGACTGCAATTGATGGACGATTAAGATTGTTGATGGGTATCCGCGACCAATTGAGACCGGGCGTTAAGAAGCAACTCCAAAGATTGAAAAAGCAAGGGGTGAAAAACCTTGTGATGCTTTCAGGAGACAACCAAGGAACGGTTGATGTGGTAAGCAGTGAACTTGGCTTGACCAAGGCATATGGCAATATGTTGCCAAAAGATAAGTCCGACTACGTAAAACGGTTGAAAGAGAAAGGACAAACCGTAGCTTTCGTTGGCGACGGTGTTAACGACAGTCCTTCTTTAGCGTTGGCCGATGTAGGCATTGCAATGGGAGGCGGCACCGACGTTGCAATTGAAACCTCGGAAGTGGTTCTTATGAACTCTGACATAAACCGTTTGCCTCATGCATTGGGATTAGCAAAAGCTACAGCTAAAAACATGAAACAAAACATAGTCATAGCCGTGGGTGTAGTATTAATCTTGTTTGGCGGTCTATTCTTTAGCAATTGGGTGAGTATGTCGGTGGGCATGCTGGTACATGAGGCAAGTATATTGGTAGTCATTCTTAACGGAATGAGGCTGATTAGATATAGGCTTAGAGATTAAAAGCGAAGAAATAACAAATTAAATAATAATCAAATAAAACAAGGAGAATTAAAAATGAAAAAAGCAATTATTCAATTAGAAACATTAACATGCCCTTCTTGCATACAGAAGATTGAAGGAACGTTGAAAAAAATAAACGGAATCGACAAGGAGTCAGTAAACGTGCGTTTCAACGCAAGCAGGACCATTGTCCATTTCGATGATGAAAAAGTTTCCATCGAGCAAATAGAAGATGCAATCACCAAGATGGGATATCCGGTACTCTCTTCTAAAGTGAAAGCTATTTAAAGATAGCTGCGCAGTTACGATGATATCGTGGCAGGGACATCAAAAAAAATAGATGGTAGAACAAAGAACGACTTCAATGGTTTAATTGAAAATATCTGACTTGTGGTTCTCATACATTTTCTTTAAATTTGTACGAATGAGCATCTAAGTAAAATTAAAAAACAAATAGCTTTGATCGTATGAAAAAGCAAACAGAGACTGCGAAATATTCGGTACAAGGTCATTCTCACCGCCACCTGTATCAGCTTTTAAAAATGCTTGACTTTCCGATAGATGACTTGGATATGGACCATCATTCCCATGCGCATCATCATGACCATGAATTGTCGTACTGCCCTCTTTTTCGCGGGATGACTCAACGAGAGCACGATGAGTTTTTAGACAGAAATGTACATGATATTCTAATCTTCGAGAAAGGTGAGATTGTTGTTCGTCAGAGAGATTCAATTCAATCAGTTATGCTTTTGGTACAGGGAAGCGTTCGGGAGGAAATGATCACTATGGAAGGAAACGTGTTGGACATTGATATTCTGGAGCCGGTAATTCCACTTGCTCCCTCTTTTATATATGGAGCAAAAAACAACTATCCGGCTGATGTTATTGCCATGGAGACCGTCATTTTCCTGAAAATATCAAAGGAGGCATGGCTGGATGAGATGGCAAACAACAAACAGCTGTTGACCAACTTCTTAACCATGAATGCAGATTTGACACTGTCCCTGACAAACAAGTTGCAGATGATTTCATTGAAAAGCCTGAGGAAAAAACTGGCAACTTACTTCTTGGAAAATACTACTGCAAACAATAACTCTTTCACGATGAATCGTATGCGCACCCAGCTTGCAGAGTATTTGGGTGTGCAGCGTCAATCGCTCGCTCGATCCCTGAAAGAGATGGAAGACGACGGTATCATAGAGTTGAAAGGGCGTACAGTCAACATCTTAAACAGGAACAAACTCATCAGAGAATAGTTGCTCATGATTGTAAAGCCATCATTTTTACACATACAACGTATAAGGCTAACTCTGAAAGTATGGGGTAAAATTTTATCAGGTATTAATTCAGGTTTCAATACTTTGGCGATATTTGCATACTGACGAATTATATATGTCAATCCTGAATTTGTCAATTTTCCGCCACGATTATTCGCAAATAATAGTCTCTTATTATTGGCAACATCATCCAATCTTGTTTTTTGCATATAAGCTACCAGAAGTTTTATTTGATTCTCTTGTAATGAAACAGCCCTTTTCTTCTGTCCTTTCCCAAAAAGAATTATATGATATGATTTATTCAAAAATAAATCGACGGTGTCTGATTTATCAATTCTTGTGCTCTTGCTCACTGTGATAGAGTAACGACAGCATAGCAAGGTTGCGATGTCCTTCTCTGGTGTCAGTGAGAAAAATAATTTCTTTCCTGACGCTTTGCCCGAATTGACAGAATCTCTTACCACACAGCAATCCTTACGGTGTCCTCATATTGCAAATATCGGGAAAAGGAATGTATGTCAGCAAGACGATTGTTTCTAGTTGTATTCGAGTTTTGTTTCTTAGTCTGTAGCCAATCCAAACAATCTAAAAATAGTAGTTCTATTGAAATGATTTAAGGTCAGCCTGTCTGCCCAATATTTTTTACTTCTTCCATAAAAGTCAACAGTAATGAGAATGTGTTTCTATATGACCTGATTGTATTGTGGCTAACTCCACGTTCTATAAGAAGATAACTGGAGAAAAACCTAGTCAACAGTTTTGCGTAATCTGTAGTTTTATTCATGACTTATTTTATTAAAGTGGGGATACAGGGGAAACAAATGCAGTGATATCTTATTGTTCTCTTACTAAGTCTGGAAATATTTCTTGTGTCATTCTCACATATCACTCTGTATCAATAAACATTTTTATGTCCCAAGAAAACCGAGGAATTGGTAATGCACAATAAATATCCATCCCATTATTAACCATTTGGTGTAAAGAGTGTACAGTGAACGTATGTTGCAAATCATGAACTCTGGGGCCTTTGTTTTTACCCATCTATAGTATTTTGCATGATCTAAGGATTTCTTGGAACCATACCAATACTCCCGCTTCAGTAAAACTTTTACCCATATAGTTTACAAAAAAGAGCTTGTCTGATTTCCCGATATCTGCAATAGGCATCTTGTTTCTGTATGAAATGTAATCTTTCAACACTATTTTCAATGAAGGATTAACAAGTGCTTCTTGTTTTTCGTTTTTTTGAGTAACGATATTTTTTTCCAAATCTACATCTTCATTTTTTATAGCTGAAGCTTCCCCTATGCGGACTCCGGTGGAATATAGAAATCGGTACAAGGTGGGAGCGGCTACCAAAAATGATGTCATATGTCTCATTTTAAGTTCTGCATTGTCAATTGTATCAAATATATTTGATATTTCGTCATTAGAAAAAATATATGGTGTGTAATCTGTCGGCGGACGTTTAGGTAACCGGGAGATATAACACTCTATTCCTAAATGGCAATAGCCGTAAAGCTAAGAAAACCCTAATTTAAATTTGCGTATATAATAAGGGGCTTACTGTTCTTTTTAAACAAAAATTGGTTGATAAAATCAACTCTATTTTTTCTGTAGATTTCATTAACGAACTAGCTAAAAAAAGCAAGTTCATTCAACGTAGATCAAAGCTTACAGCAGTTAAGTTTCTTGATTTGATGTTGTTTAATTCTCAATTTAACCATTGCTTGAGTCTGAATCAGCTTGCGATTGAAGCCTCAAGTGTTTATGATATGGAGATAACTAAGCAGGGTTTAGACCAACGAATAAACGATAGAGCTGTTGATTTTTTTAAGCTCTTATTGCAACATCAGTTAAATAATCAAATATCCCAACCTATAGACACCAACCTTCTATCTTCATTCAATCGAGTAAGAATTAAAGATTCTACCAAATTTGATGTTAACTCACAACTTGAAGAAGAACTTCCAGGTTATGGTGGGGCAGCATCTTTGGCTTGTACAAGTATTCAATATAAGTTCGATCTAAATACAGGCAACTGTATTGATTTATCGATAACACCAGCTTTAGAAAGTGATTATAAGAATGCTCTAAACAACAAAGTGGACGTACATAAAGGAGATTTAATCATACGTGATTTAGGTTATTTTGGTATTGAAGTATTAAAAACAATAAACTCTAATAAAGCACTCTATTTGTCGAAATTAAAACCTAATGTGGGGGTTTTTGAAAAGGATGACGGTAAATTTATAAAATTAGATTTTGACAAATTGTATAAGTGGATGACAAAGAACGGTATCAAAACCTTAGAAAAGGAGGTTTATATCGGTGGTGAAGCTAAAATGCCAACTAGACTTATAGTAGATATGCTACCAAAAGAAATTTATGAAAAGAAGCTTCGTAAAGTTACAAAAGAGAGGATGAAAAAAGGACGCAAAGCCTCTGAAAATTATAGTAGTAAAGCTCGATTCAATTTGACAATTACCAATGCCACAACTGAGCAGTTAAATATTAATGCTGCATTGTTTACTTACAGGTTAAGATGCCAAGTGGAATTAGTTTTTAAATTGTGGAAATCAAACTATGGAATTATACTAAGCATAAAATGAATTACGCAAGATTTATGTGTACTTTAATTTATAATCTATTACTGATAATGATAAGTTAGGAAATAGACAATTCTTTTAGAAGCGAGGTTTACAAGTCAAGCAACAAATTGCTTAGTTTAAATAAATGCATTAAAATGTTGAGAAACAATTCCTTCAAGTCTAGAGAAAACTTAACTAAATCGGCTCTTACAGCTGACAAATTAATCGAATGGTTAATTAAAATATACAGTACAAAACACTGGTTAAAGAAAAGGAAAAACAACGTATTATTTGAAGAAATAATTACTTTAATAGTATGAAAGTCAAATATTTATACTTATATTTGAGTAATAAGAAAAGGGAGCTGCCTAATAGAATATACTCTCTAATTTACGAATTTAAACCCTTTCTGTCAACCAGGCGGGGTAAAAAATAATGCATAAAACTCATATTCAATAATTTAAATTCTTAGCTTGACGGCTATACCCAAATGGCATAAATAGCGACAAAATTGGGTTCAAACAGGATTGCAACTCCAATTTTAAGCCTTTATAGGAAAAAGATTTTCTCCTATCATGTCCTTGGGTTATGGCTATGACATTGGGTTGCCAGTCGTAGCTACTTCCAATAAGTCAATCAGTAGATTCAAAGTTGCAGTTTTGATTTTGGAGCCAGATTCATAAAGACCAATTATTTTATTCATAAAATAGATTTTAAATTATGATGTACTAATCAATAGTTCGTTAAATATTTAATATATGAGTCATGCTGCAATTGCTGCAAAC
>CAZYNA010000094.1:0-4694 GCA_964648775.1 uncultured Proteiniphilum sp.
ACCGGTCTGGTGCCGTTTATGGAGCGTTATTCAAACTCTACAAGAGAAGTAGCGCAGGATGGTCGCCGTGGCGCCTTAATGCTTAGTGTATCAATTAAGCATCCCGATTCAGAGGATTTTATTGATGCAAAAATGGAGCAGGGCAAAGTTACCGGTGCCAATATCTCTGTAAGAATAGATGATGAGTTTATGAAGGCTGTCTCCGAAGGTAGAGAATACACCCATAAATTCCCTATTGATTCTGACACACCTAAGTACAAAAAAACTATTGAGGCTAAGGGACTTTGGGATAAGATTATACATAATGCATGGAAATCGGCAGAACCGGGTGTTTTATTCTGGGACACCATAATTAGAGAGTCGGTTCCCGATTGTTATGCTGATTTAGGCTTTAAAACTGTTTCTACAAATCCCTGTGGCGAAATACCGTTGTGTCCATACGATAGCTGTCGCCTGCTTGCCATAAATCTTTATTCATACGTAGTAAATCCGTTTAAGGAAGATGCATACTTCGATTTTGAATTGTTTGGTAAGCATGTTCAGCTTGCACAGCGCATTATGGATGATATTGTTGATCTTGAAGCAGAGAAGATCGACATGATTCTTGAGAAGATTGAGGCAGACCCGGAAACTGAAGAGGTGAAATTCACCGAAAGGAATCTTTGGAAAAAGATACAGAAAAAAACACTTCAGGGTCGCCGTACAGGCGTGGGTATCACTGCCGAAGGTGATATGCTGGCTGCACTGGGTATAAGATACGGATCTGACGAAGGTAATGATTTTTCAGAAAAAGTACATCGCGAAGTGGCAATTAATGCTTACAAATCGTCGGTTAAAATGGCCGAAGAACGGGGTGCTTTTGAGATCTTTGATGCTGAAAGAGAGAAGAATAATCCCTTTATTAATCGCTTAAAAAAAGCTGATCCTCAAATGTATGAGGATATGATAAAGTATGGAAGAAGAAATATTGCATGTCTTACAATTGCACCTACCGGCACTACAAGCTTAATGTCTCAGACAACATCGGGTATAGAGCCTGTGTTCCTTCCTGTTTATACTCGTCGCCGCAAAGTAAATCCTAATGACAAGGATGTGAAGATAGACTTTATTGATGAGAATGGCGACTCTTGGGAAGAATATACTGTATTCCATCATAAGTTTGTTACCTGGATGGAGGCTAATGGTTATTCTACAACAAAAAAATATACGAATGCGGAAATTGATGAGCTTGTAGAAAAATCGCCGTATTATAAGGCTACTTCTAATGATGTGGACTGGCTGCAGAAGGTGCGTATGCAGGGACGTGTACAGAAGTGGGTCGACCACTCAATAAGTGTTACCATAAACCTGCCAAACGATGTTTCGGAAGAGCTTGTGGGTGAGTTGTATCTGGAGGCATGGAAGAGTGGTTGTAAAGGGTGTACGGTTTATCGCGACGGCTCAAGAGCGGGTGTTCTAATCTCTAACGGGTCTGATGACTCTAAAAAGGATGAAGATGATGACGATTGCTTCGAAATGCCACCAATTGTTACTTCACGTCCTAATGAGCTTGATGCTGATGTTATTAAGTTTCAGAACAATAAGGAGAAATGGATTGCGTTTATCGGACTTCTTAACGGCAGACCTTACGAGATCTTTACCGGTCTCAACGATGAGGATGACGGTATTATGATTCCCAAAAGTGTTTCAACCGGTAAGATTATTAAGGCTTATGATAATGATGGCAGGAAGCACTACGATTTCCAGTTCCAGAACCGACGAGGGTATAAGGTTACTATTGAAGGACTGGATGGCAAGTTTAATCCTGAGTTCTGGAATTATGCCAAGCTTATTTCGGGAGTTCTGAGATATGGTATGCCAATTGATCAGGTGATTAAATTGGTGTCGGGACTTGAGCTCGACAGCGAGACTATCAACACCTGGAAGAATGGTGTGGAGCGTGCGCTTAAGAAGTATCTGCCTAACGAAACTGAGGCTAAGGGTCAGAAATGCCCTGTTTGCGGACACGAAACTCTGGTTTATGAAGAAGGTTGCCTCAAGTGTCGCAATTGCGGAGCTTCTAAGTGTTGATTGAAAACTTAGACTTTCTGATTGTTGATTCAGAAGGTGTTAAATAGATGGCATCAGCGGTATTGTTTTTCAGTATCGCTGTTGCTGTAAATTAAATAGTATGTTATGGACGATATTTATAAAACAATAACCAAACCTGCTGAGGGATATCTGACCGAGAAAAAGAGCAAGTTTATCTCTTTTGCTATTCCTGTAACTAGTGTGGAGGAGGCAATGGGGATTATTGATGAATATCGCAAAAAATATTATGATGCGCGTCATGTATGTTGGGCATATATGTTGGGTTGGGAGCGTCTGGAGTTTAGATTTAATGACGATGGCGAACCTTCCGGAACTGCCGGCAAACCTATCATGGGGCAGATTAATTCGTTTGAAGTAACCGACATACTGATTATAGTAATCAGATATTTTGGCGGTACGTTGCTGGGAACAGGCGGATTAATAAGGGCTTACAAAGAGGCTGCTGCCGATGCAATTGCAAATGCCGATATAGTTGAGAAAACTGTTGATAATATTATTAATATTCATTTCGATTATACTTTGCTTAATGATGTGATGCGTGTTTTAAAGCAGTTTGATGAGGTGCAGTGGACACAGGATTTTAAAGAGAGCTGTAATATGACTCTTACTATCCGCCGTTCGCAGTGCGGTCATTTAAGAGATTTACTTACTGCAATTTATGGGGTAGAGGTATCATAATGCTGTTTTATCATACAAAAAAGATTAATAATCAAGGAATTTCTTAAAAAAGTGTTGTTCCTTACACAAAATTACTACTTTTGCACCCAAAATGGGAAATTATCCCACATATTTATATTAAGAAGAAAGAGTATCTGAATGGAAAAGAACCTGGTTATCGTTGAGTCACCCGCTAAAGCAAAAACTATTGAAAAATTTTTAGGAAAGGATTTTCATGTTATGTCCAGCTATGGTCATATACGTGATCTGAAGAAGAAGGACTTTTCTATTGATATAGAGAATGGATTTGAACCAATTTATGAAGTTCCTGCTGATAAGAAGAAAGTTGTTGCCGAACTGAAAACAGCCGCTAAAAAGGCTGACACCGTTTGGCTTGCTTCGGATGAGGATCGTGAAGGGGAGGCAATTGCATGGCATCTTTTCGAAGCTTTGGATCTTAAAAAGGAGAACACAAAGAGAATTGTGTTTCACGAAATAACTAAGAATGCCATACAGGAGGCGGTTAAAAACCCGCGTAGCATTAACAAGAATCTGGTTGATGCGCAACAGGCGCGAAGAGTGCTCGACAGAATAGTTGGGTTTGAACTTTCGCCGGTACTCTGGAAGAAGATTAAACCGGCTTTGTCGGCCGGACGTGTACAGTCGGTTGCGGTGCGACTCATTGTTGAACGTGAGCGAGAGATTCAGAACTTCAAATCGGAGGCTTCATACAGAATAATTGGAGTTTTCTCGAAAGTGGAGAACGGCGAGACAGTTGAAATAAAGGCTGAGTATAACAAGCGACTAAAAACAAAAGAGGAGGCTCTGGAGCTTTTGGAGAGTTTGAAGTCTTCGGAATTTTCGATAGAAGATGTTATAACCAAACCGGCTAAAAAAACGCCCGCAGCTCCTTTTACTACTTCTACATTGCAGCAGGAGGCATCCAGAAAACTGGGCTTCTCGGTAGGGCAGACCATGATGGTTGCACAGAGATTGTATGAATCGGGAAAGATTACGTATATGCGTACCGACTCAGTAAACTTGTCGGGACTGGCAATTGGTACCGCCAAAGCTGAAATTACTGAGCAGTATGGTGAGAAATACCATAAAGTAAGACAATACACTACTAAGTCGAAAGGTGCTCAGGAGGCGCACGAAGCTATCAGGCCTACTTTCATCAGTGAACACGAAATTCAGGGCACAGCGCAGGAGAAGCGCTTATATAACCTGATTTGGAAAAGAACTATCGCTTCACAAATGGCTGATGCTTTACTTGAACGTACTACTGCAAACATCTCTATATCAAATGATGCCGGAAGGTTTGTTGCAAATGGTGAGGTGATCAAGTTTGATGGATTCCTGCGTGTATATCTTGAAGGAACCGACGAAGAGCATGGTGAGAACGAAAGTGGTATCTTACCTCCTTTAAAAGAGGGAGAGGTTCTGCAAATGATGGAGACCACTGCAACAGAACGTTTTACTCAACGACCTGCAAGATATACCGAGGCTGCTTTGGTTAGAAAAATGGAGGAATTAGGTATTGGCCGTCCATCTACATATGCTCCTACCATATCAACCATAATCAATAGGGAGTATGTTGAGAAAACAAGTATTGAGGGCGAAAAGAGAGTGTATAATGTGCTTACCCTCAAAAAGGACAAAATTAAAGATGCAGATAAGTCGGAAATAACAGGTGCCGACAAGAATAAGCTTTTCCCAACTGATATAGGTATTGTAGTTAATGATTTTCTGGTTGAGTATTTTCCTTCTGTCATAAACTATAATTTTACCGCAAGGGTTGAGGAGAGGTTTGATATAATTGCCGAAGGTAAGGAACAGTGGAACGAGTCTATTTCTGACTTTTATGAAGTGTTTCATCCTATTGTTGAAGAAACCTCAAACATGCGTACTGAGCATAAGGCAGGTGAGAGGGTTCTGGGAACAGA
>CAZYNA010000094.1:4794-7110 GCA_964648775.1 uncultured Proteiniphilum sp.
AAAGGTGTGGATCCGTTAGAAATACAACTTGATGAAGCTGTGAAACTTATTGAGGAGAAAGAGAAAAAGGATAAGGAAAATATCATAAAAACATTTGAGGATGAACCGGAATTGCAGGTTCTTAACGGCAGGTATGGTCCTTATATCAAGTTTGAGAAGTCAAATTATAAGATTCCTAAAACTACAGATCCAAAAGAGTTGACAATTGAGGACTGCAAAAAGATTATTGAAGAGACCGGCAAAGATAAAAAAGCTAAGACTAAAAAGAGTACTGCTGATAAAAAGACAGCGGCAAAGTCTGATTCTGCAAAAACTACAGCTAAAAAGACAACTAAAAAAACCAAATCAACTGCATCTAAATCTGCAAAGAAAACAAAGAAATAATTTGTTATGATAACGAATATACGTGCAACCAATGATTCTGATCTCGACGAGGTTATGGGTATTTATGAGATTGCACGTAAGTTCATGCAGTTGACGGGTAACGCTAGTCAGTGGGTTGCCGGATACCCTTCAAGAAATTTTATAATAGAAGAAATAGAGGCGAATCACAGTTTTGTTTGTGAAAACGAAAAAGGTGAGATTGTTGGAACATTTTGCTTTATTATTGGTGAAGATTCAACTTACTCAAAAATATATGAAGGTGAGTGGTTAAATAATGAGCTATATGGAACTCTTCACAGGATTGCTGCTTCGGGAAAGGAGAAAGGTGTTGCCCGAAGCTGTATTGAGTGGTGTTTTAATCGGATTTCTAATATCAGGGTAGATACCCATAGCGACAATAAGATTATGCAACATGTAATTATGCAAGCAGGATTTACTTATTGTGGTATCATTTATTTACACGATGGATCTAAAAGACTTGCATATCAGAAGGTTTTAGTTTAAATTTGAGCTTTGGAAAATGTGAGGTTCAGGAGAATCAAAAAAAGGAGCTATGTACCCGTTCATAAATATTACTGCCGCTAATTTGGATATCAGTGTAGATCATTTTACTGATCCGTTTTACTTTAAGACATGGTTCTGGGTATGTTTTGCCCTATTTCTTATCTTTTTACTTATTATTCTTATAAGAGGAAAAAAGAGGAAAACTGTTTTTAAGGTTGAAGAAGAAACTAATAAAGAATCAAACCAGCCACACCTGACAGAACAATCAAGAGAATTGGATCTATCTTCCTGACTGATGCTATAATTACTACACCAAAAATAATCCAGCTTTTGTAGTCAATAAAATTCTGATTGTTCATCAACATAAGAGCAGCTGCTGCAATTAATCCGATTATTGCCGGTTTGAGTACCGAAAGTGATGCTTTCATTATCGGATTATCCTTTAATTTAAAAAAGAAAGAACAAATTATAGTCATTATCACAAGCGAGGGAATGCTTACAGCGGTTGTGCAGATAGCAGAGCCAATGACGGCATGACCGGTTGAAAAACCTAAATCGGTTACTGTAGTATATCCAATATAAGTTGCCGAATTAAATGATATTGGCCCCGGTGTTGTCTGGGATATCGCTACAATATCCGTAAAATCGCTTACCGAAATCCATCCATGAACATCAACCACCTCTCTTTGAATTAATGGAAGCATTGCGTATCCTCCGCCAAATCCAAATAATCCTATCTTTAGGAAAGCCAGAAATAGTGCCAGATATAATTCAAATAACTCCATTTATCTGTTTAATTTTTGTTTGTGTATGAAGTAGTATGAGAGGCCTAAAGCAATTGAAATTAGTATGATATATACCGGAGAGAAGTTTAAAAGCCATACCGAAAGTGCAACTGCAACCGGAATCCATATATTGTTGAGTTTGATGCCGGCAGATTTGCTTAAGCTAAGCAGAGGTGCAACAATGAGTGCAACCACGGCAGGACGAACACCTTTAAAAATACGTTCAACAATATGGTTGTCTTTAAATTGAGTAAATACAATTGCTATAAATAGTATTACTATAAATGAAGGCAATATAACTCCTGCGCCGGAGAAGAGGCTCCCTTTAAATCCAAGTCGCCTGTTTCCTACAAACAGTGCTGTGTTTAATGCTATCGGACCGGGTGCAGATTGTGCTAATGCAAGCATATCCATAAACTCATCGTCGTTTAACCACTCCTTTTTTACAACTTCATTACGTATTAATGGAATCATTGCATAACCGCCGCCAAAAGTGAAAGCGCCTATCTTGAAGAAGGTTATAAATAGCTCCCAGTATTGTTTAAAAGAATTCATAAGCGATTCATATAAAAGTGAAAAGCAGATTGCAATTGAAAATATCTAATTGCTAATCTGCTTTTTATAAGAAGCCGCACCGGTGGAA
>CAZYNA010000095.1:0-3897 GCA_964648775.1 uncultured Proteiniphilum sp.
GTTGTATAAAACATTGAATATTAATTAGTTAATTGAATATTTACCGAACTATTGTTATATATCATAAACTGAAATCAATTTTAGTATAAAAATACTCAACATGCTATCTCACTATTTCAATTAAATACCGATTTTTTCGTTCAGCATTCCTGTTGCAATATGTGTTTATTGGTCTTATGTGTTTTATAGCTGTACCTTTACTATCTTTTATAACAATAAGTTCAACCATGATTCCTTCATCAGTGCCCGGCTTTGATTGGTTACTTATAAGGTTTCCCAACGAATAAGCAATTGGCAGGAGTTTCCCATTATGCAATGTATCTATAACCAATGGCTGTATTACGTGCGGGTGAGTGCCAATAATAGCATCAACGCCTTGATCTTTCAGCCATTTAGATAGCTCTATTTGATTTTTTGATGGCTTTGTATGATACTCTTCGCCCCAATGCATGAAAACTATTGTTAAGTCGGGATTTAATTTCTTTGACTTTATAATCTCTTCAGACATTACAGCTGTATCAATCAAAGCAACTTCTGCGGGTTTAGGAACAGGAATTCCGTTAGTACTGTATGTATAGGATAGGAGAGCTATTTTAATTCCATTCTTGTCAAGTATAAGAGGCGTGCGGTTTAGTCGGTCGATGGAATCTTTAAAAGTACCTATTGATTGAATTTCTGCCTCATTAAGCTTCGAAATTGTGTTTAGAATCCCTTTAAGTCCGGTATCCGCAGAATGATTATTAGCAGTTACAAGTACATTAAATCCCACCGATTTCAACTGTTTGGCTAAAATATCAGGACTCTTGAACCTTGGATATCCGGTATACGGCTCTTCTCCTAAAGTTGTTTCCAAATTGGCAATTGCAAAATCAGAGGCCATAAGAACAGATTTTATACTATCAAAAGGAGAAATGAAGTCAAATTCACCATTAGGTGATCTGGATGCATATATTTGAGTTGCATGAACCATTATATCTCCGGCAAATAATAATTTTAACGTATCGGATTTTAAAGTGTCTTCTGCTTCTCTATTAAAAAAAACATCTCCGTTTTCTATATTTTGCTTGTTTCTGCGTGTTGAATTTTTACAAGAAAATATATTAATGACAAAAATGGATAGAAGTATAAGTATTAATGTGTGTTTCAAAACAATACTACTTTTAATGATACTAAACAAAGTAAATATATTTTATTGTTATTATGGTATATATTAGAGTTAATTTCAGGATTATGCCAAAATTATTATCAACTTAAGCAGTACTTCAATGTTTTAAACTAATTTAATGAATGCTGCAGTTTCTGAACTGTTGTTGGGGTAATGCCAAATCTCTTTTTAAAAGATCTTGAAAAGTAAGCAAAATCATTAAAACCACATTCCATGGCAATTTCACCAATAAGCTTTTGAGTAACTGTTAGCTGTTTTTTTGCTTTGTTCAATCTTACATTCAAAATATAATTAGATGTTGTTACTCCGGCAATAGATTTTATCTTTCTGTTTAGTTGAGAAGAGCTCAAACACATTTCAGATGAAATTATCTCGATGATATTTTCTGTATTGGTTATCTCTTTGTAAATAATATCTGTTACACGGTGTAAAAAATCGGTGTCTGAATTATTTAGTTTACCTTCTTCAGCAATACTCTTCTTAATTGAGGAAATGCTAATAGTATTTTCATTTATAGATTTTTTTTGTTTGAGTAACCGCTCTAAAATTGCAGTTAATTCAGTTTCATAGATGGGTAGCGAAATAAAAGCATCTGCTCCGTTTTTTATACTTAAAACTCTTTCTTCTTTAGAGTTTGTTCTGGAAATCAGTACGATTGGTGTATGTGTGCTGTTTTTAGATGTGCGAATTTCTTTACATAATGCATAACCGCTTGAGTGAGAAAATATAATATCAGATATAATAATATCAGGCTTTATTTCCCTGAAACTATTTATGGCATTTTCTATATTGTACTCAACTACAACATTATATTTGTCCTTTAGAATTGAAGTTAAATAATAATTTAGATCTATATTGTTTTCTACAACTAAGATAGTAGGCTTGTCATTGTTATATTCTATTATGGGTAGTAAAATTGAATTATCTTCCGGATTTATTAAATTACTATCTCCTATATAATTGTCTGACTTTTGGAGTGATTTTCTTCGCTCATTAACAACCGGCAAAGTGATAATAAATGTAGTTGTATTTTCTGAATCATTTATCTTATCAAAAGATCCTTTGAGTCTGTAAACAATTTCCTTTGTAATTGAAATATCAAAATCAGTTGATTTAATCTTTAAGCTTCCTGTATTTGAGATTTGAATTTTATAGTTTTTATTGAGTTTATCAACTCCTACAAAAACAGTTATATTGTCGTTGTGTGAACTGTGACTAAATGTCCTGCTTAGTAGATTGTTCATTATAAGTCGAATATACTCAGGTATATACTCTAAATTAAGTTCATCTATTTCTGTTTTAAATTCATATTCAATTTTCTTTATCTCTGATAGTACTTTAAAACTGTCGAAAAGATATTTTAAATATGCAATTATATTACCATTAACCTCTTCACTTGGTTTCCTAACTTCTCGCAGTTTAGATACTGAAGAAATTCCATTTGTAAGCAAGCGTAAGTTTTTTGTTTGACGCAAAAGAACTTCAAGATCTAAAACTATATTATCATTATACTGAATATCTAAATTATTCCTAAGCTTTTCCACAACTCCATGAATTATTGAGATTGGAGTTTTATATTCTTGAGAAATGTTTGAGAAGAACCCCGACTTAAGCATCTCTAACTGATAAACTGCATCATTCTTATTTTTTTGTAGGCTGAAGTATTTAACTATACTGAAAATCAATACTATCAATACTAATATTATTGAGACTGATGCTTTGATAGTCTTTTTATTTTGTTCTTCAGTAGCCAGATATTGCTCATGTATTTCTTGTTTTTCTTTTTCATACAGATCATTCTCATATTCTAACCTCAACTGCAGAATTCTGTTTATACTCCTTTCTCTTCTATATTCATATCCATAATTATCGCTCAAAATTCTCTCAGATAATGCCAAAGAACTCTTACCTTCTTTTTCATACAACTCTGATAGCAGATGATGTGATTTTTCAAGATATGCGGGCATTTTTAGTTCTTTGCTAATTTTCAAGCCTTCGGACAAATTTTTCTTAGCCTCATTAAAATTACCGGTTTTAGTATTGAAACCCCCAAGAGAAAGGCATGCTTTTAGCTTATTTAATTTGTCGGAAGTATTGTTAATTATGTTATATGAGCTTTCTAAATAAACTTTGGCACCATCAAAATCATTAGCTGTCATGAAAAGGTTACCTATATGATTATAGTTTTCACTTATTCCTGAAACAGAATTTAATTTTATGTTACGATCTAATGATTGGGTGTAAAATTGATATGCTGAATCATACTGATTATTTTGTTCAAAAAGTTTACCAAGATAAAGTAACGTCTTGGCTTCACCTTCGTTATTACCCGTTAATTGTTCTAATTTTAAGGACTCTTCTAAACAATTAAAAGCATCTTCAGTCTGAATTCCTATTAAATATATGTAGCCAAGATTTCTAAGGATAGCGGCTTTTTCAGTTTTTATACAAGGATTTTCATCCCCATAAGAATCAATTACCCTTAGAGCTTTGAAAATATATTCAGACGCCTCGTTATATCCGTTAATCTGACTGTAGTTATTCGCAATTTTGTTTAATGCTTTTATTATATGAGTTGAATCATTAAGGTATTCTGCATGCTCAAGATATTCTTTGTTACGCTCAATCGCATTTTTATAATTATAATCTTTTTGAAGCAAATTTCCCAGATTGTCATAAATTTTCATTTGTGCATATATATCTTCTGTATATACTGCAGTTTTAAGCATGTT
>CAZYNA010000095.1:3997-6664 GCA_964648775.1 uncultured Proteiniphilum sp.
ATAATTCGCAACTATCGTGTCACAAAAATAGATTTAAATATTGATAATTGTATCGTGATTGTCATAATTTAATTAGTTAAAGTGCAAAAATGAGTAAAAAATACACACATCAGGACTGATTTTTATTTTTTTAAACCGACAAAATATAAATTGTCGCTCAATTTTGTGATAAAAAGAAATTAGTTTTCATTAAACTTTATGAATCTGATGTGTTCTTTAAATTGAATTGGGGTCATTCCGGTTTCTTTTCTAAACGTATTAAAAAATGTCGACTTCGAATTGAACCCTGCTTCTGATGACAGTTCTTGTAAAGTAAGGCTATTCTTTTCGTTATTTTCATCTTCAAGAATTGATAGAACCTCTCTAATACGATATTTATTTATTTGTTCGGTAAAACTAATACCTTGTGAGTTTATAGATTGAGACAAATAACTTCTGTTTGTTCCTAACTCTTTTGCTGCAGTATTCAGATCAAGGTGAGGGTCTAAATAAGCTTTACTACTTTCTAACCATCTACTAAAATCAGTAAATAAGATTAAGTTTTTATCTTCTTTTGAAAGTTGTTGTTGATTGCTTTCTTTTTGAGAGATGTCGATGTGTTTCTTAATTATTTCATTTGTCCTTTTATCATTCTTTGCTTTCAATAGATTCAGGCTGATGAGCTCAATCATTACGTCTTTAATTTTTACTTTCATTTTGGAAATGAAAGTGTAAAAAACACCGATAAAAATCATTAATGTAACTGCTGCTATTGAAATTATCCAACTCCTTTTATTTGCTTCCTGCAATTTGGCAACTTCCACCGATTCTTCATCTAATGCAGTCTTTATATTGAGATAGTCAGAAAGGTCAACTGTTGTTTGTCTATGATATCTGCTCAAATTTACTTTTACAGAATCCAGATATTCATAAGCTTTAAAAGGATTAGAATGCAGGTTTGCTGCTGCTAACTCATTAAATATCTCATACTTGAAGTAATATTCTTTTTCTTTACCAATATTATTCAATGCCATCTGTCCATATTCAATGGCTTTATCATGTTCACCGATTGTATTGTACAGATTTGCAAATCCAATATAGGTCTCAACTGTTAGTTCATTGGAACTGAAAAACTCCTCTTCTATTTCTAAAACAGTATTGTAGTAGTCAATTGCATTCAGATAATTTCCGTCAAGTTTCTCAATATTACCTAAGTAAACCATCAATGAAGCCAACTTTTGATTATTCTCTGAATAATTACCAAGCTTCAAAACTTTGTTTATATATTGTCTCGCTTTATCTGTATCATTCATTGATAAGTAGATTTTGGATGCCACTATATACATATAGTGAAGCTCTTCTATATCATTTTCAGACTCTAAAATTTGTTGCGAAACATTAATGCTTTCAATTGCCTCACTCCAGTTGCCGACGGATGAATAAATATTGGCCAGGAATTTTTTATTTATTGCTGCACTCTTTTCCAGGTTGGCTTGCATATATAGGTTGTATGAGCTTATTAGCTGTTTAATGGCAAGCTCATAATTACCATAATATGACATGGTCCTTGCCATTATCCTCTCATTTAATGCCCTACACCTGATATCTCCTTCATTATTATTAAGCAGAGGTGTTGTGGTTTTCAAGAATTGCTGATATTCGGTTAGCCTGAATTGAGTCAACCCCATAACGCTTTTATAATAGAAAAGGTCATACCCTTTAAGCTCATCAGCATTCACTCTTTGCATAATAGCCATGGCACTGTCTGCCCTGCCTGTTTCAGCTAATGCTGCAGCTCTGAATGTTTCTTTTATATTGCAAATGTTTGTTGGTTGATTTCTTAGTTCATCGCTATCTAATAGCATTAAAACAGAGTCATTTTTATTCTCTTCAAAAAAAAGATCAATAGCATATTCAAGGGTAGGGGGGTAAGATAATTTCTGTTTACATGAACTCAAGAAAATAACAAATAAAAATATCAGGCCAGCTAATAGACCAGCCAAAAAACTAATTTGACTAAAAGGTTTTATAGTATGCAAATTACTATTGTTATGCTAAATTTTTGTCAAATATAAATAAAATGATAATATAAAACTACATACTTTTAGTCTATGTTTGATTATTTATGAATATTATTTAAAAGTAGGGTTTGAGGGAATCTACCCAAGCTTTTACTCTTGGTCGCGTCAGATTGCTCTCATTGTCCTCATCCAATGGTAACCCCACGAAACTTCCGTCCCGCAATCCTTGCGATTCATCGAAAGTGTACCCGTCAGTTGATACTTCCCCAATAAAAGTACAACCTGTTTTGCTGAATTCATCGTAAAGAATGCCAAGTGCATCGACGTAAGTATCAGGGTACCCCTCAGCGTCTCCCATTCCGAATAAAGCAACAGTTTTACCCCTCAGGTCAAGTTTTTCGATATTCGGATAGAACTCATCCCAATCGTCCTGCAACTCACCGATACTCCAGGTGGGAACCCCCAGGATAAGCACATCAGGCTCCAATAAGTCCTCGGGAACTACATCAGTAATTTCTTTTACAATTGGTGAATACTCTGCCAGTTCAGTGGCAATTAAATGAGCTGCATGCTCAGTATTACCGGTACTTGAGCCATAAATAATTGCTATTGATTTCATATAAGATTTACTATAAGATTAATTGTTCACAAAAAAAGTATTGCAAAG
>CAZYNA010000096.1:0-6633 GCA_964648775.1 uncultured Proteiniphilum sp.
TTTTCTGAATTATTGTAACTTTGCAGTCCGATTATTAGTTTTTATCAATTAAGAGGTTGATTTAAAGCTTTTTATTTGCCTTTTCTGTCCCTTAGCAAGACAAAAAATAGGAGCAAGTGAAATCAACATCACATTAATTTTACTAATTAAAAATAAAAAACAAGAATGGATACGCTTAGTTATAAAACCATTTCTGTCAACAAAGAAACGGCTCAGAAAGAATGGGTGGTTATTGATGCAACAGGACAGCCTCTGGGTCGACTTTGCTCGAAAGTAGCTAAATTGCTGAGAGGCAAATATAAGGCTAGCTTTACTCCACATGTTGACTGTGGTGATAATGTTATAATACTGAATGCTGATAAAGTTGAGCTTTCGGGAAATAAATGGACAGAACGCAAATACTATCGCTATTCCGGTTATCCGGGAGGACAACGGGAATCTACCCCTGCTGATCTGATGGCTAAAGGACCTGACAGCCTTTTCAGAAAATCTGTGAAAGGTATGTTGCCCAAAAATAAACTGGGTAGTGCGATAATTAATAACCTGTTTGTGTATGCCGGTAACGAGCATCCGCATCAGGCACAAAAACCAAAAGAAATAGATATAAACAGTCTTAAATAATTAGGATGGAAACAGTAAATGCAATTGGAAGGCGCAAAGCAGCAGTGGCTAGAGTTGTTTTAACCGAAGGCACAGGCAAGATAGTAATAAACAAGCGTGATCTGGAAGACTATTTTCCTTCATCAATACTTCAGTTCATTGTAAAACAACCACTGAACTTGTTGAATGTAGCTGATAAATATGATATCAGGATTAATCTTGATGGTGGTGGCTATACAGGACAATCAGAGGCTGCCAGATTAGGTATTACCCGCGCCCTTATAAAAATAAACCCGGAAGATAAACCGGCACTTAGAGCAGAAGGTTTTGTTACACGAGACCCCAGAGTGGTTGAGCGTAAGAAACCGGGACAGCCAGGAGCAAGGAAGAAATTCCAGTTCTCGAAACGTTAACTTACTGAATACAGAGTTCGGAATTTTCCGATTGCTGCATAGGAATGAGAGCCGGTTTACGGCTTAACGTTTAGTATCTAAATCGTAAGGACGTTATCAGAATTTATTTAGTTATAAATAGGTGGCTTACCTTACGATTCGACCAAAGAAAAAGAATGTAAACGAATTAAATTTTTAAAACAGAAATGGCAAAACTTGAATTTGACCAACTTTTAGATGCCGGAGCTCACTTCGGACACTTGAAAAGAAAATGGAATCCTGCTATGGCTCCTTATATTTTTATGGAGCGTAACGGTATTCATATTATTGATTTATATAAAACTATAGCCAAGACAGAAGAAGCTGCTGCTGCTCTTAAGAATATTGCTAAGTCGGGAAAGAAAATTCTCTTCGTAGCAACTAAAAAGCAGGCTAAACCTGTTGTTGAGGCAAGAGCGCAAAGCGTGAATATGCCTTACGTTATTGAGCGTTGGCCGGGTGGTATGTTAACTAACTTTCCTACAATCAGGAAAGCGGTTAAGAAGATGGGTAACATCGATAAGATGATTAAAGATGGTACTTTTGATACTTTATCTAAGCGTGAAAAGCTTCAGGTAACTCGTCAGCGTGCTAAACTTGAGAAAACTTTAGGTTCTATTCAGGATCTTACAAGACTGCCATCTGCATTATTTGTAGTTGACGTAATGAAAGAGCATATTGCAGTTAGAGAAGCTGAACGTTTGGGAGTACCTGTATTTGCTATTGTTGATACAAACTCTGATCCGTCGAATATCGATTTTGTAATACCTGCTAATGATGACGCTGCTAAGTCGGTTGATTTGATTTTAGGTGTTGTATGTGATGCTATTAAAGAGGGGCTTGAAGAGCGTAAAATTGAGAAGGCTGATGCTGCAGCTGCTGAAGATCAGTCTGATGATGCACCACAGCGCCGCGAACGCAAGTCTAAAGCTGCAAGAAAAGAGCGTGTAAAGAAAGAAGACTCTGAGGCTATGAAAGCTGCAGTTGTGAGCAAAATAGCAAAGGATGTTGATGTTGACGAAGAATAAATAATTAAAGACAAATAAGATATAAGAATATGGCGGTAACAATGGCAGATATCCAGCACTTGCGCAAAATGACAGGCGCGGGAATGATGGATTGCAAAAATGCGCTTAACGAAGCTAATGGTGATTTTGATAAAGCGTTGGAAATTATTCGTAAGAAAGGACAGGCTGTAGCAGCAAAACGTGAAGACCGTGAGGCATCTGAAGGTTGCGTGTTGGCTAAAACAGAGGGCGGCTTCGCAGCTGTGGTAGCACTACAGTGTGAAACAGACTTTGTAGCTAAGAATGAAGACTATATTTCTTTAACTCAACAGATATTGGATGCTGCAATAAGCAATAAGCCTGAATCTAAAGATCAGCTTTTAGAAATTGACCTCCCAACAGGTACTGTTTCTGAGGTTATTACTGATAAAATGGCATCTACAGGAGAGAAAATGGAGCTTGGTTTTTATGAGTATCTTACAGCTCCTTATGTTACATCGTATATTCATATGGGTAACAAGCTTGCAACAATTGTTGGTTTTAATAAAGCTGACGTTAAAGAAGATGTTGCAAGAGATATTGCAATGCAGATTGCTGCAATGAATCCGGTTGCTATTACTCCTGAAGGAATTCCTGCGGAAATTAAGGATAAAGAGTTGGAGATTGCTAAAGAAAAAGCTCGTGAATCGGGTAAGCCAGAAAATCTGATTGACAGGATTGCCGAAGGTGCTTTGCAGAAATTCTATAAAGAATATACTCTATTACAACAGGATTATGTAAAAGATCCAAAGAAAACTATTGCACAGTTCTTGAACGAAAACGATAAAGAACTTGAGGTGGTTTCATTTAAAAGAGTTTCATTGAACGTATAAGAATCTGGAATTAATTCTAGATTGAATATTTTACTAAAAACGCTTCGGAATTTTCGGAGCGTTTTTTATTTTTCTTTAATCTGATTGCCAACTATCCAGGTTAGCACATATTCGGGATACACCTCATAGTTTACGTCAAAAGACTGCTGCCTTTCTGTTTTGGATTCCGACGCTTTTATTATCCCTTTTTTAGAGGGAATGAAAGGTTTAATATGTAGTTGTTCTTTGAAATCAATGCCTTGCTCGTTCATCAACTTAAACATGGATTCTTTAGTAGACCAGTGAAGTAGTTGGTGAAGAGATTTTTGTTTGGGATCGATATACTCATTTTCTGATATGAACTTGTCTGCAATCTTCTTTACTCTTTCAGATCTGGTCTCTATATCAATGCCAACCTGAAATGTATCATGTAATAAGATTGCTGCATAATTAATTGTATGAGTAATGCTTATATTTTGTGTGGCATCTGATATATATGGTCTGCCATCTTCGTGATTTCTAATAATCTTGTCTTTTCCCAATAGCTCAGATAGCATTACCCTGGTTGAAAGCCATTCGATAGACCGTCGTTCAGAGCGAATAGTTTTCAGATATTTATATGCTTCTTCTTTAAGTGATTGCGGGAAAAGTTCGAGTAGTTCTTCTTTTGATTCATCCATTTTCCATACGCCCAGTAAAGCACCATCGGTTGTATGTTCTTTTCTAATTAGCATGTAATGGGTTGTTGGTAGTTTTTGGAGGAATATATCGTACTTTTATTATTCGTTTTTTGCTCATCTCGTCGGCAAGAAATGTATGTTTCTTATATGTAAAGCTCTCTTTTCGTTTAGGGAAATCTCCTTTAAGCTCAAGTAGCAATCCGGCTAATGTATCAACTTCCTCCGACATTTCTTCAAAATCTTTCTCAGATAAATTTGTGATTTTTATGAAATCCTCAAGAGGTGTTTTGCCCTCAAAGATATAAGATCCATCAGCTGCTATTGTGTAGAAAGGTAGCTCTTCGTCATATTCATCACTAATATCACCAACTATCTCTTCAAGTATGTCCTCCATTGTAATCAGTCCCGATGTTCCGCCATACTCGTCTACAACAATTGCCATATGTATTTTATTTGTTCGAAATTCTTCAAGAAGGTCATCAATTCTTTTTGTGCCGGGCACAAAATATGCATGCCTTAAAAGAGATTGCCATTTAAAATTGTCAGGTTTACCCAAGTGGGGCAGAAGGTCCTTTACATATAGAATACCTTTAATATTATCGGCAGATTCTTCAAAAACAGGAATTCTGGAGAAGCCTGCATTTACAATGAAATCTATCAATGCTACAAACTGTGTTTGTACATTTATTGCAACCATATCACTTCTGGATATCTTTATATCGTCTACTGTTTTATCCTTAAAGCGTATAATACCTTCGAGCATCTCTTTTTCCTGATCCATAGTGGCTTCACTTGATGTTATTTCAAGTGCTTTAGTGAGATCGTCTACAGATATCTCATGTTTAATGCGACTGATATTTCTGCTGAAGATTGAGGTCTTCTCAACAAACAGGGAAGATATTGGGCCTACAGATTTGCAGAGCAGGTTAATAATTGAGACATTCTTTTCGGCAAATTTTGTAGGGTTGTAGGAAGCAATTAATTTTGGAATAATCTCTATAAACAGTAGTATAACACATATAGCAATAATTATTTCCAGAATTAATGTTTCTTTTACAGCCCCGGCAAAAAAAGGCAGTCTGTTTAGGAAATAAATTAATATAACAGTAATTACAACATTCAGAAAATTGTAGGTTAATACAATAGAGGCAAGTAGTTTTTCTGGTTTTCTTAATAAGTTGTTCACCCGATCCTTTTTTGATTCTTCGATTCTAAAAAAGGCTACTTCAGAGCCCGACACAACAGCATTAACTACAATTAGCAGAAGCAAAAATGCTATTAATAAGTAATCAGTTAGTGCAAGCTGATAGGCCGGCATGTTTATATTCAAGAGAGATAAAGGGTCAGGGTCCAAGTGATAATTTATTAGTGAAACAAAAGGGAATGTTCTAACGCTTGATATTCAGAATAAAGAGATAAAACATTCCCGTACAAAAATAATATGATTTATTTAGAACGGCAAATCATCTACTTCAGAATTATCTTCGATATCAGGCATATTAGTCTCGGTTTGCCTGGTGTTGGATGCCGGAGGAGTATAGCTGCCTGTAGTGTGATTTTCATCTCCTTCGTCTATAATTTTACCTCTGCTCAATAGTTCAAGACTGTCAGCAACAACTTCGGTAATGTTTCTCTTCACTCCATTCTGATCGTCATATGAACGAGAGCGGATTTTCCCTTCTATATATACTAATGAACCTTTCTTTACAAGTTTCTCTGCAATCTGTGCAAGTCCTCTCCAACAAACAATATTGTGCCATTCTGTTCTTTCAGGAACTTGAGTTCCGTTTGATGTGGTGTAACCTCTTTCACTGGTTGCAAGTGAAAAGTTGGCTTTTGCAACATCATTATCAAAATACTTCATCTCAGGGTCTTTACCTACATTTCCTACTAAAATTACTTTGTTTACCGACATAGCTTATTTTTTTATTTAAAATAGTTTTAAGATTTAAAGCAAAATTAAGCATATTTTCGTAATAATACAATATAATTTCCTGAGTTGTTTTTTGCAGAAAGTTCGTATAGCATTATAATTTAACAAAAACACTGCTGGTAAATATTGACTTAAATGCATATTTATCAAATAATTATTTTTTTAAGGCTCAAAATTGTGTTATATTACTGAAAACAGTGAAAAACATAATTTTTCACGATATTTATTTTTTGAGTTGGATAAAAAGCTATATATTTGCAGTCCAAAATTTTACTAATTAACAAACGGCATTATTACTAATATAAAATACATAATAAAATGACAAAAGCAGATATTGTAAACGAGATTGCAAAGAGGACGGGTGTGGATAAAGCATCGGTGTTGGCAACGGTTGAATCTTTTATGGATGTAGTTAAAGACTCTTTGGCAAGCAATGAAAATGTGTACTTAAGAGGATTTGGCAGTTTCATAGTTAAGAGAAGAGCACAAAAAACAGCTCGTAATATTTCAAAGAATACAACTATTATAATTCCAGAACACAATATTCCCGCTTTTAAACCGGCTAAAACATTTGTTTCTCAAGTAAAAAAGATAGATTAATAACAAAATAATTAATTATAGGAGATTTAAAACATGCCAAGCGGAAAAAAAAGAAAAAGGCATAAAATGTCTGTACACAAAAGGAAAAAAAGACTTAGAAAAAATAGGCACAAGAAGAAAAAATAAGCCTGTAGTCTTTTTTTATAACAATATACAGGAACAAACTTATATGAAACTTTTCAATAATAAGTTTGTTCTTTGTGTATAAAGCAGGGGTATGATTCTGGAGAGAATCATTTTCTGTTGAGATGACAGAAGCCAAAATTTATTTAATAACATTATTAATAAGAACAATTGTGACAAGCGAACTTGTTGTAGATGTTCAGCCGAAAGAAATTACCATTGCGGTTCTTGAAGATAAAAAGCTTGTAGAATTACAGCAAGAGAGCCAGGATGAGTCGTTTGCGGTTGGAAACATCTATATGGGCAAAGTTAAAAAATTGATGCCCGCTTTAAATGCTGCATTTGTAAATGTAGGACATAAAAAGGACGCTTTTCTTCACTATTTGGATTTAGGGGTTGAATTCAACT
>CAZYNA010000097.1:0-6283 GCA_964648775.1 uncultured Proteiniphilum sp.
CTCCTGAAGAAATGCAGGGTGAATCGTTTCGTGAATTGGTTGCCGGAAAGACTGATAAATGGCGTGATGTGGCATATTACACCTATTATGAGTATCCTGCCGAGCATATGGTTAAAAGGCATTATGGCATTACAACAGATCGGTATAAGCTTATTCATTTCTATTATGATATTGATGAGTGGGAGCTTTACGATTTGGAGAAAGATCCGCGGGAAATGAATAACGTGTATGATGATCCTGAGTACTCTGAAATAAGGGAGATGATGCACGCCAGACTCGAAGAGACACGTGAATTTTATGGCGATAGTGATGAGTTGAACGACCACTATTTGCAGGAGTATCTTGATCATATGGCGAAGAGATAAATAAATATTAAATCTAAATAATCATGAGAAAAATAATTGTAATAGTAATTGTGGGATTATTGTTATGTAGCTCTGCATATCCTCAAAACTCTCTATGGAATGAAACTGAAGCTGAAAAGAGTGAAAGATTGCAGTGGTGGACTGATGCTCGCTTTGGTATGTTTATTCACTGGGGACTCTATTCTCAGCTTGCTCGTCATGAGTGGATAAAGAAGAATGAACGCATTTCGGATGCCGACTATGAGATATACTTCGAACTGTTTAATCCCGATTTGTATAATCCGGCTGAATGGGCTAAAAAAGCGAAGGCGGCCGGGATGAAGTATGCTGTTATTACTTCAAAGCATCACGAAGGATTTTGTCTGTTTGATACCGAATATACTGATTATAATATAATGAATACTCCTTATGGTAAAGATGCCATAAAAGAGTGGGTAGATGCTTTCAGGGCAGAGGGGTTGAAAGTTGGGTTTTATTACTCGCTTATCGACTGGAATCACCCTCATTACACGGTAGACAGAGTGCACCCTCAGAGTGCTTCTTCGCAGGAGGAATATGACAAGCTTAATGAGGGCAGGAACATGAATATTTACAGGCAGTTCCTTAAAGATCAGGTTACGGAAATTCTTACCAATTACGGCAAGATTGATATTTTGTGGTTAGACTATTCTTTTCCGGGCGAATTTGGGAAAGGAAGAGATGATTGGGGTTCGGTTGAGCTTGTGAAGATGGTTAGAGAGCTTCAGCCTGAAATTATAATTAATGATCGTGCAGATCTGAAAGATTATTGGGGAGGCTGGGATTTTACCACACCCGAACAGTTTAAGGTTCAGAGCTGGCCCGAAATTGATGGTAAAAAAATACCTTGGGAAACTTGCCAGACATTTTCAGGGTCGTGGGGCTACTACAGGGATGAAATGACATGGAAAGATAATCGTCAGCTTTTAGGTCTGCTTATAGAATCGGTGAGCAAAGGCGGAAACCTGCTTCTTAATGTTGGACCCACCGGTAGAGGTACGTTCGATCCGCGTGCCGATAAAGCTCTCGAAGGGATGGGTGAATGGATGAAACTTCACAACCGCTCAATCTATGAGTGCACCCAGGCTCCTGAAGAGTTTGAGGTTCCCGAACACTCAATACTTACATATAACCCAAAAACAAAAAGATTATACATACATCTGCTGGATTATCCTATAACAAACTTCAGGCTGCCCGGTTATAAAGGAAAAGTGAAATATGCTCAATTTCTTCACGATGCTTCTGAAATAAGGATAACTGCACCTTACGGGCACCATATGCAGGGAAGTATAGCTACTGAAGATGATCTGAATTTGCGTTTGCCATTGATAAAACCTGATGTTGAAATCCCTGTGATTGAGCTTATTTTGGAATAGGCGATAATCTTTGTTAACATTATATGCAACAATAACTAATTTTAACGGAGAGTTTTCTTTTGATGCAGACCCAAATTCAACTATTGTTGTTTCCTATATCGGATTCATAGAACAGGAGATTGAATGGGATGGCTCGGATGTATTAAATATAATACTTCAGGAAGATTCTGAGCTTCTGGATGAAGTAGTTGTTATTGGATACGGATCTACAAGAAAAGATGATTTGTCGATGGCGGTGTCAACGGTTAAAATTGATGCCAATATGAAGAGTCGCACTTCCGACTTTTCAACCATGATGCAGGGGGCAATTCCCGGACTAACCATTCAGGCCAACGGGGGTGATCCGCTTGCTTCAGCTTCATTAACAATTCGTGGTAAAGGATCGAGAGAAAACGACATGGTCCTTTTTGTTGTAGATGGTGTGCCTGGTGCACCTTTTAATATGGAGGATGTAGAATCAATTTCAGTGCTGAAAGATGCTGCCTCTGCTTCTATATATGGAGCTTCGGTAGGTTCCGGCGGTGTAATTATTGTTACAACGAAACAGGCTCAGACAGGAAAAGTGAAGGTAGACTTTAACGTATCTTCAGGTATAAAGCAGGTTTGGAATCTGCCCGGAACCACTACGTCAGAAGAATATAACAAGGTGTGGGCAGATGCAACTGCTATTGAGCCAACCCGTACTCTTCCTATGGTGGCAGATCCGGCGAGGTATCCATTCGGAGCCGTTACACGCACAAACTGGCTTGAAGAGATTTTCAGAACAGCACCTTATCAGCACTACGCAGTATCTTTGTCGGGTGGTTCCGAAAATGTTCGCTCTTTTGCTTCATTCTCATACGATAAGGAGGAGGGGACTTTGCTCAACACCTATAGCGACAGGTTTGGAGGCAAGCTTAATGTTGATTTTGATTTAACTGACTGGCTGACTGTCTCTGAAAGAGTTACATTTCAGCATAGTAACGGTCAGGGTGACATCAACACTACATCTCACGAAGGTGTTCTTATAAATGCTGTATTTTTCCCACCGTCTGCAACAGTATACGATACAGACAAAAGTGGAAATCTGCTGGTGGACCCTGTAACGGGTGGTAATGTTTATATGGGAACAATACCACGCTGGGCAGCAGCTGAAGGGGTTTCGGGTTACGGTGAAATCAGATTTTACTGTTGGATTAAACTCAAGCAGATACGAAAGCTTTAACCCCACTGTTCCGGAACCGGGAAGACCATCGGGTGAGAACTCCCGCTCAATCTCAAACTCTCTCAGGAATAACTGGATCTGGGAAACAACGGCAACCTATTCAGAGCTATTAAATTTCCTCCATCACATAAGTGCGATGGCAGGATATACTATGTCGAGAGATAACTATCGTTACAACTCTACAACTACATACGACTTCGACAGGGAGGATGAGCACTATACTATCTGGCCTAATGCCAACGACTATACAAGGTTAAAACCTACAGAGGAGATTTGGGATGAGGCAATGATATCGATGTTTGCCCGTTTGGGATACTCTTTCGACGACAGATATTTCCTTACGGCAAGTATCAGAAGAGACGCAACATCTAAAATGCAAAAAGGAAATAACTCCGGAATATTCCCCGCACTTTCAGGTGCATGGAAAATATCTGAGGAGTCGTTTTTTGCACCCCTTAAATCAACATTCGATCTTCTGAAGGTAAGAGCCAGTTACGGACAAATCGGAAATAACTCACTTGCTCCAAGATACTCTTACAATGTGCCTATGCAAAGAGCTCCATGGCCAGCCTTCTATGGCGATCAGCTACAGACACAGGCTCAGGGGATATATCGCAGCAGTATTTCAAACCCAAACCTGACTTGGGAAACGTCTGAACAGACAGGGGTGGGAATTGATGTTGCTATGTTCGGCAGAAAGCTTGAGTTTAGTGTTGATTATTTCAACAAGACTACTAAGGACCTGATTGAGCAGATCCCGATTACTTCTACGGCCGGTATAGAGCAGGAACCATATGGAAATGTTGGTAAAGTTCTTAACAGAGGATGGGAGTTTGAAGCGAATTATAGTGAATCAATAGGTGAATTAAATTTCAACATTTTTGGTAATTTAAGTACAGTCCACAACGAAGTGCTTGATTTGGGCGACCGTGATTTTTATCCGCATGGAAATACCATAAATAGTCTGCAACCTTTGCGTTCTGCTGTTGGTGAGCCATGGTATTCATACTACTTGCTGGAAACTGATGGTGTTTTCCAGACTCAGGCTGAAATTGATGCGTATACACACAATGGAAATAAAATTCAGCCTAATGCGCAGCCGGGCGACTTAAAGTATGTCGACTTTAATGGTGATGGCACTATTAATAATGATGATCATCAATATATGGGTTCGGCATTACCGGGACTTACATATGGATTTGGAGCAAATCTGAATTATTCAGGGTTTGATCTGTCGCTGTTCTTCCAGGGAATAACTGATGTGAATGTGTTTAATGGTTTCAAGCTTATGGGACTTACCGGAAGGATGCAGGGAAATAATATGCTAAGTGAAGTTCTTGACTCATGGAACTACAATAAAGATTCGGGTATTCCACGTCTGGCATTACATAGTGACCCTAACGGAAACTATACACGTGCATCGGACTTCTACCTTGAAGACGGAAGTTATTTGAGACTAAAGAATGTTACTTTGGGGTATACACTGCCCAAGAGTGTTCTTTCTAATATTGGAATGAATAACTCTTCATTGAGAATTTACATGAACGCAGAGAATCTTCTTACTTTTACCAACTATAGCGGATTTGATCCTGAGGTTGGTAATAACGGACTTGATGGAGGAAGGTACCCGGTGCCACGTTCATATAGTATTGGTTTAAACCTGAACTTCTAAATGATCAAAACAAAAAAGCAAAAACATTGATATGAAAAATTTAATATATTCAATAATTATTACAGCCGCTTTGAGTCTTGTCTTGTCAGGATGTTCCGACTTCCTGGAGTTCGACTCTTATGGTGCTCCAACTTTTGAGAACTCCTGGAAATCTGATCAGGACGTACTTGCTGCCGTAGATGGGTTATCTTTCTGGCAAGCTCGCGAAGGAATTGATGGTAGAGGATTTATGTGGTTTGAAAATGCAAGCGACAATTTAGTGACCGGACGCTCACAATCTGAAGCCGATCAGATTAAGAACTTTCAGATGTCGGCCGATAACGGTAGAGATGCCCGTCAGAACTGGCCCATCATGTATCAGCTGATTGCAAAATCTAATGATATTCTAGCAATGGTTCCCGATATGGATATAACCGAAAGTGTAAAGACCAATGCAATTGGACAGGCATACTTCTATCGTGCCTTTGCCTATCTGTGGCTTGCGCCGTGGTATGGTGACAACGGTCCGAACGGCGGAATCCCCATTGTTACAGAAGAGACCGAATTCGACGATCTTGATGCACCAAGACCATCATCAGTTCTTGAGAACTATGATATGATTATTGCCGATCTGACAAGAGCAGCGCAGATGTTGCCACTTATGTCGCAGCAGTCGGGGGCCGACTGGGGTCGCCCCCACAAAGCTGCCGCATGGGCTTTTGCCGCAAGGGCAGCGCTATATGCTGCTCAGTACGACAGCAAATATCATCAAACTGTACTGGAAATGACCAATAACATACTTTCACTCAGCGGAACTGACAGAAGAGAGTTATATTCGAGTTTTGAAGAACTTTTTACTGAAGATGCAAATTATAGCAGTGAGTATATATTCTCGATTCAGGGGACTGCAATTGAGGGACCAAAATTTGCCGGAATGTCGTTCCAGAATGGTGGTTGGGGGCTTTATAATACATGGGGGTATTTTCAGCCTACATACGAACTGTACAGTGCTTATGAAGAGGGCGATCTGAGACGTGACGTTACGATACTTTTCCCGGATCAGCACATACAGTTTATGAGTCAGAATATCCATTTTGGAGTTAACCCCGCTGCAATTTCAAGCACATCGGGAATGACATTCCGCAAATGGATGCACCCTTTCAAAAATGCAGACGATGTGGGAATATACTTCAATCCGAACGGAAATAATCAGTCGACCCGCCTAAGCATTCCGCTGGTAAGATATGCCGATGTACTGCTAATGAGAGCCGAATCGCTCATCTGGACACAGGGTGAGGGTAATGCAGAAGCAGCAGGTTTAATAAATCAGGTGAGAGTGAGAGCAGGACTGCCGGCCGACAGCGATGCTACAAAAGAGCAACTGATGAATGAACGACGCTGCGAACTTGCATTTGAACTACAGCCAAGCCGACACCTAGATCTGGTTAGATGGGGTATTGCTCAGGAGGAGTATGCTAAGCCACTGCATGGAGTAAGAACAATTCTGGATGCTAATGGAAGTTTCGACAGGGTTGAGGTGATTGAAATATGGCCTTCACGTAATTTCGATCCAAACAAGCATCATGTGTTTCCGATTCCTCAGGCTGACATCTCAAAGAGTAAAGTACTGAAACAGAATCAGGGTTATTAATAAGTATTATATAATTAT
>CAZYNA010000098.1:0-6275 GCA_964648775.1 uncultured Proteiniphilum sp.
TAACTAAGAGTTGATTTTATTAATGAACAAAATATATATTTTGCTCATCTTTCTATATTGTGGCTTATTGTTAGTTAAGGCTAACGAACCATCGGCCACAGAAGTAAGGGCAGTATGGATAACTACTAATTATGGTCTGGATTGGCCGCGTAACAGAACTAATCAGGAAGTACAGAAAAGAGAGCTTATAGCAATTCTTGACAGCTTGCAAAAACATAATTTTAATACTGTTTTGTTTCAGGCCAGAGCGCGGGGAGAGGTGTTTTATCATTCTGATATAGAGCCGATGTCTTCTCTGATAGTGAGGAATAAAAATGATAAAACTTCTTTCGATCCTCTTGCATTTGCTATAGAAGAGAGTCATAAAAGGGGTATGGACTGCCATGCATGGATTGTAACATATCCTTTGGGGGGCGATCGACATGTGCGTAGTCTTGGGTCTGCATCTGTTACAAAAAAGAATCCTTCCATTACAAAAAAATATAAATCAGAATGGTTTCTTGATCCGGGAAATCCCAGAACTGATGATTATCTTCTTTCTATTGTTGAAGAGATTGTGAAAAACTATGATGTTGATGGGATTCATTTCGATTACATCAGATATCCGAGTAATACGGGTGTTTTTCCTGATGACGGTCTTTACAGGCAGTATGGAAAAGGGAAATCAAGAGCCGACTGGCGCAGAGATAATATAACCAGGTTTGTTTCTAAGGCTTATTCGTTGGTTAAGGAAGAAAAACCGTGGGTACAGGTGAGTAGTGCACCCCTGGGCAGATATCGTGCCTTAAATGACAGAGGCAGGGGGTGGACGGCCAAGGAAACTGTGTTTCAGGATGCGGCAAAATGGATGGATATGGGAATTCATGATGCATTGTATCCGATGATGTACTACAAGGAGGAGCTGTTTTATCCATATTTAGATGACTGGCATGATAATAGTAACGGTCGAATAATTGTTCCGGGACTTGGGGCATACCAAATGATTGAACTTAAGTGGTCTCAAAAAGATATAACTGATCAGATTGATTATTCGAGGAATAAGAATGTACATGGTCAGGCATACTTTAGAGCGGAGAATATTCTTTCTAACACTAAGGGAATATTGAATAAGATATATGAGTATTACGAATATCCGGCTAAACTACCGGCAATGACATGGCTGTCTGACTCTATCCCTGAAAAGCCTTATGATTTGAGGGCAGAGAGATTGGAGAATGGCGTGTTTGAGCTTCAGTGGGAGTGCGTAGATAAAGATAGCAGGGTTACATATAACGTGTATCGTAGCGAAACTGAAAATTTTAATGTTGATATTTTTGATAAAATATTAGCTACTAATATCAGGGTGCCAAAGTTTCAGTATTTTGCAGAGGATAATGATACTGCATATTATTACTATGTGACTGTTTCTGACTCATATAACAATGAGAGTGAAGTGAGTAATCCGGCATTCTTTTATCATTCTGAAACTATAAAATAATTTGCTTTTGATTCACTTATAACCAGACAAATATTTTACTGCAAATTTTGAGTCATATATTTTAATTTGAGCTCGCAAAAAGATGTAAATCGGAAAAAAAGAATAATTTTGTATTTATGGATAGCAATCTGAAGTTGAGAAAAAGAGTTAAAGAGGATTTTAAGGAGTACCTGACGTTGCATAATCACCGTAATACTCCCGAAAGATTTGCTATTCTGGACCATATATATTCTACCAAAGGACATTTTGATATGGACTATTTATATAAGTCTATGATTGATAAGAATTACAGGGTGAGTCGTGCAACTTTATATAATACTATCGTTCTTCTTCTTGATTGCGGATTGGTTGTAAAACATCAGTTTGGCGATAATAAATCTAAATATGAAAGAGCTTATGGAAATGAGAATCATAATCATATGATCTGCACTTCTTGTGGTGAAGTGTGGGAAATGAAGAATGATGATTTACTGACTTCCGCTCAATTAAAGAGAATAAAGAAATTTACAGTCAGCTACTATAGCATGTATATTTATGGAATATGCAGTAAGTGCAACCATGCAAAAAGAATGGAACTTAGGAGGTTAGCCCGACTAAGCAGCAAGGGTAAATCTGAAGAAAAAAATAAAAAATAACTATATAACACTATCAAACAAATGAAAGTTGACGTTCTTTTAGGTCTTCAATGGGGAGACGAAGGTAAGGGGAAAATTGTTGATGTTTTAACTCCCAATTATGGGATAGTTGCTCGCTTTCAAGGTGGTCCGAATGCTGGTCATACTCTTGAATTTGAAGGCCAGAAGTATGTTTTAAAGTCGATTCCTTCTGGTATTTTCCAGGATGGTACCAAGAATATAGTAGGTAATGGAGTTGTGATTGATCCCGCTTTATTTAAACAGGAAGTTGAAGCTTTAGAGAAGTCGGGGCATACATTAACCGACAGACTATTAATCTCCAAGAAGGCGCATTTAATTCTTCCTACTCACAGGCTGCTCGATGCTGCTTCTGAAAATGCAAAGGGGAATGAAAAGATAGGAACCACGGGTAGGGGAATTGGTCCGACATACACTGATAAAATAAGCAGACATGGCCTTAGGGTGGGTGATCTGTTTCACAATTTTGAGGAAAAGTATCACAAAGCAGTTGAGAGACATAAAACTTTGTTAAATCAATACAACTACGAATATAATCTCGAAGAGCTTGAAAAAGAGTGGTTTGAAGGGGTGGAAAAGTTGAAGACTTTCGAAATTATTGAGAGTGAACATTTTATTAATAAACATCTTAAAGCCGGTACAAAAGTTCTGGCTGAAGGAGCTCAAGGTGCTATGCTGGATATTGATTTTGGATCATATCCATTTGTTACCTCTTCAAATACAACTTGTGCCGGTGCGTGCACCGGTTTAGGAATTGCTCCTAAAATGATAGGAGATGTTTTTGGTATTTTTAAGGCTTATTGCACAAGAGTGGGTAGCGGCCCTTTCCCAACCGAGCTTTTTGATAATGACGGTCAGTTGTTGCGGGATAAAGGCAATGAGTATGGTTCTGTTACAGGCAGACCCCGCAGGTGTGGCTGGATCGACCTTGTGGCTCTCAAATATACTATTATGCTGAATGGAGTTACTAAACTAGTGATGATGAAGAGTGATGTTTTAGATGACTTTGATACCATTAAAGCTTGTGTGGCTTATAATATTAACGGTGAAGAAACTGAGGAACTTCCGTTTGATATTTCGGAAGGAATTGAGCCCATTTATGTTGACCTGCCGGGGTGGAAGACTGATATGACTAAAATGCAGTCTGAAAACGAATTTCCGGAAGAGTTTAATAATTATCTTTCGTTTCTTGAAGAGGAGTTGGGTGTGCCAATAGCTATTGTTTCTGTTGGTCCCGACAGAGCGCAGACTATAATCCGTTAGAATCAGCATGTTATAAAAAACATGGTATGATTATTGCTTTAGTATATGTATCTGATATAATTTATTAAACATTTAAAAACAGCTTATGGCATTAATTTGGATAATATTTATTGCAATTGCAATAGCAGGATGGGTAGTTCAGGCCCGTCTTCAGAACAGATTTAAGAAATATTCTAAAATTCCGCTTAGAAACAGAATGACGGGGAAAGAGGTTGCCGAAAAGATGTTACACGAAAATGGTATTTACGATGTGCAGGTAATTTCGGTTAGAGGTCAGCTTACCGACCATTACAACCCATTAAAAAAGACCATAAATTTAAGTGAGCCTGTTTATGGATCTTACAGCGTTGCTGCCGCTGCAGTGGCTGCCCATGAAACAGGGCATGCCGTTCAGCACGCAGTTGGTTATGGTCCGCTTAAAATGCGATCAGCGCTTGTTCCAATTATTTCATCTACTTCGAAGTGGATGATGTGGGTGATTCTACTTGGTATAATTATGATTCAGACTTTCCCGGCATTATTGTGGATAGGTATTGCAATGTTTGCGCTAACCACCTTGTTTAGTTTTGTAACATTACCCGTAGAGAAAAATGCTACAAACCGTGCACTTCAATGGCTGAGCAATGCAGGAATAACTGATATGACAAACCATAATGAGGCTGTTGATGCTCTTCGTTGGGCAGGTTACACATATGTTGTGGCTGCTCTGAGTTCGCTAGCTACACTTCTTTATTATATAATGATAGCTTTGAGCGGAAGCAGAAGATAGAAATATTGAAATAAGATTGATTTTATTTAATACATTATTAAAGACGGCAACAAACGCCGTCTTTTTTTGTTAAACCTAAGAGTAAGATGATTTGTATTTAACCAAATAAGAGAATTATGAAAACTGTATTAATTACCGGTGGATCAGGTATGATCGGAAAACGATTATCTGATTTGCTTATTGAAAAAGGTTACAAAGTAATATGGCTAAGTCGCGAACGTTTCAAGAATGCCAAAATTCCTCGATACAGGTGGGATTACAGAAAGAATGAGATAGACATTGAAGCTCTGGAGCAGGCAGATATAATTGTTCATCTTGCTGGTTACAGTTTAGGTGAGGATAGTTGGACTAGACACAAAAAACAGGTAATTGTAGAGAGTAGGGTACAGACATCCAAACTATTACTGGATACTTGCAAATCTATTAATAAAACACTGGAAGCCTTTATATCTGCTTCTGCAGTTGGATATTACGGAATGGTCACTGACGATAAAATATATACTGAATCAGATAAACCTGCACGAAATGATTTTCTTAGCAGAACTTGCAAAAAATGGGAGTCGGCTGCTTTCAGATTTGATGAAGAACTATCTGTTAGAACAGTTGCCATACGAACTGCGTTTGTAATTTCCGGGCAAAGCGATGCATTTAAGAAAATGACTTTACCGGTACGTATTGGTCTTGGCGCACCTCTTGGAAGAGGGAGTCAGTATTTTAACTGGATACATTTAGATGATATTTGCGGAATATATATTAAAGCAATTGAAGATGTAAATATGAGAGGAGTATATAATGCTGCGAGTCTCGAATATTCTACAAATGCAGAGTTTATGAAAAAAATGGCAAAAGCTATGAATCGGCCATTTTTTATGCCAAAGATACCTTCATTTTTAATCAGATTAATTATGGGAGAATCGTCCGGTATGGTTCTGGAAGGAAGTAGGATTTCATCTCAAAAAATAGTTGATGAAGGATTCGAATTTAGTTTCCCCACTTCAGATCAAGCAATTAAGGACTCAATTAGTAATTTGTAATCATACTGATAGCGATTCAGTTTATATTATTCCTTTTACTTTAACATTGTAATAGCAAACAATTTTATTATGATGATGTTTAACTTCGATAACTAACATTATTGCAGCACGTGAATATCCAATTACAACCAATGAGTTCAATTAATAATAAAGCACCTGTAAATGTAGAGAAAAGTATTCTTATAGATGCTCCCGTAAAAGTCGTTTGGAAAATTATTGCAGATATCAATAATTGGTCTGAATGGAATCCGGATATTAAACAATCTAAATTAAATGGTGATCTGACTGTTGGAACAACTTTTTATTGGAAAAGTAACGGTTCAAAAATAACATCTACTATACATACGGTTGATAGCTACAATAATTTTGGTTGGAGTGGAAAAGATTTTGGGGCTTTTTCTATCTATAACTGGAAATTAACTGAAGTTAATGACAAAACAGAGGTTTGGGTTGAGGAAAGTATGGAAGGTGTATTAATGTGGATGTTCAGAGGTTTTATGCAGAACACTTTGGAAAATGTTATGACTAACTGGCTTTATTATTTGAAAGAAGAAGCTGAGAAGTAATGGTTTATTGGCAATTAAGGTTAATGTGAATTCTTATAATAATTACAAATTTTTAAACTATTATTCTATGATAAAGATTAATCCTTATCTTAATTTTGATGGTACGTGTGAAGAGGCATTCAATTTTTATAAATCTGTTTTTGGAGGAGAGTTTACTTATTTCTCTAAGATTGGAGAAATAAGTGATGTGAGTTTTCCAGAAGAAGATAAAGATTTAATAATGCATGTAAGTCTTCCATTAGGAGAAAATGTGCTAATGGGGTCTGATGTACCATCTAATGCACAATCTCAATTTAAATCGGGAAATAACACCTATATCAGTATTATGCCTGATAGCAGAGAAGAAGCCGACCGATTATTTAATGAGCTTAGTGTCAGTGGAGAGGTTGAAATGCCTATGGAGGAAATGTTTTGGGGAGATTATTATGGCAGCTTTAGAGACAGGTTTGGTATCTGGTGGATGATTAATTTTTATTTAGGTGAACAGAGTGAATGATAATATCCTATAATATG
>CAZYNA010000099.1:0-2112 GCA_964648775.1 uncultured Proteiniphilum sp.
TCAATTCACTCTGAAAATAGTAACGCATAGCATCTTCCAATCCTGTTGAAAGAAATGCAAAATCACCATTGTTAGAAATTTCAACTTCTGCTTTTCTCAGATAAGTAAATCCATCTGCCCCTTTAAATGTTACCTCCATTGTGAAGTGGTCTCCAACTGTAAAACCATCTGTTGGTAATATTGATAAATATGCATCAAATTTATTCCCTTCAGCAATTGTTGCTCCGTTCTCATTCTGATTTATACTTAGAGTTAGCTGGTCATATAAAGAACCTGAACTGATTTCATCCCATACTGAAGTAGAATTCAGCTCTTTGATTGCTTCACTTGCAAACACTTCTTGAGACTCTCCTTCATCATCCTTTACACTAATCACAATACTTTCAATAGTAAGATCCTGGTCGGAGTTATTCTCGAATGTAAAGCGTAGCAATGAATTTAACTGTTTTAGGCTAAAGTTTAATGCAGTATCATTGCTCAACTCTCCATTCTCAATTAAAATACCTTCTAAAGGAGTTGATATCAGTGGTAGTAAAACACCTTGAGAAGAACTTCCTGTTTGTGTGTGTTGCTGTGGAAAATCTAACTTAAGTTCTGTTGATGTTGGGCTTGTTTGCTCTAAATCTTTTGATGCATAAATGGTATAAATGCCATTTAGAGCTGATGGTATAGTCCCTATAAAATCAGCACTATTTCCATAAACCGTCTCTACCTCAAACAGGCTGCTTGATACACTTTCTGCATTTACAAAATATACACGTATTTTATCTCCTTCATTCCAGTAGAATGTCTCGCCACTACTATAATCTTCATTACCTTCTACTATTCCTGCTCTTGTTGAAACGTTGTTGTCCTCAACAGTAGCTTTAATTGTTATTTTATAATTTTGACTATCATTATTTTCAAATCCGTAGTCATCAATTTGTGTACATGCACCAAGTAATGCTAAAATGGCAACTACTATTGTTAATCGAATATTTCTCATCTTTATGTAATTTAAATTGTTTGTTAATTAGTAGATTACCATGCGGCACCACCACCATCACCAAAACCTTCGCCTGCATTATCTCCGCTGGCACATAATATTCCTTCAATTTCCATTTCAATTATTTCGATTGCAGGTTTTTCGTAAACATCATGATTGATATTTTCTTCATTTTTCATTTCAGTTTGTTTGTTAAATTCCATTGCTTTAATTTTTAATGTTTATATCATATATTTTTTATGTGCAGAATTACTGCTCAATAATTGTATCTATTTTTTTACCCAGTAAATGCAAATCCTCACCTTTGCTAATTTCCGAAGAAGCTTCGCCAAGCCATCCGTTCTCCTGATCAACACTATTATAGACTTTTACAAAATCGATTCCGGGGAGATCGGCTTTATTTCCATCTTTATCTATAGCCCAGTCAATATCGATTCCGGAGTTATCATGATTGTTTGGATAATTATCAACATAGCCATAATTAAATGCATATAGTACGTAGTAATTTCCCTGTCCGCTTTCGTCAATTCCATTTTCAGCTAAACGGATACCGCTGTATGTTATTTCATCATCAGCAACCCATGCAGGGTAGTAGCTCTGAGAATGATATACATTCTTTACTTTATATCCTTCTTCATTCTGATTGTTTGTCCAGCGTATATAGTTTTGAATAGACACAAAAGCAGCCGGATTATTAGCTTCGCCATCTTCACCGGGAGTTTCTGTAGCAGGGCGGTAGTATGTCATTTCGTAATCTCTTATTGTTTGGGTATCATTACCATTATCTACTGCATTTTGATACCATGGTTCATTCTCTGCAGTGAAATTACCACTGCCTTTAATCTCATACCATTCATCATCGTCAGGTACACCGTTCTTATTTTTATCATATGCAACCATTATTATTGCAGGCTCACAGCTGCCGCCAAAAGGTGCACCAGGGCTAGGGTTTGCTGCTGCGGCAAAAGCATTACCATGTATCCTGAAATCACGTCTTCCCGGTACATTAATTATTGTATGATCAAAACCGAATGTTACATAGCCACCCCAGCCACCAAGTGTTATCATGGTTGCATCCTCGCCTATTAATGATTCACCGGCCTTTCTAACCATATCTTCATGAGTGT
>CAZYNA010000099.1:2212-6154 GCA_964648775.1 uncultured Proteiniphilum sp.
AGTTATGGCATGGGTTTCTGTTTCAACACTTATAAGCCCTTCTACAACGGCAATGGTAATTTCTGTCTGGTCAGTCCCACCATCATTTGCAGCTTCAAATATAAGATTATACTCGCCTGCTATATCTCCGTTGAATGTATAGGACAAAGTGCTTGAAACTACCACACCATCCATTGTCCATTTGTAAGTGGTTTCATACTCCGAAGCAACATCAGGAGTTAATTCTAATGAACTTCCTTCCAGAATAGTATATTTACTTTCGAGACCCGATATCTCCGGAGAAGGAATTATCAATTCCTCTTCTGGCGAACAGCTTAGTAATATTGCAAACAATACTAAAAAACTAACTGCTCCATACATTATTTTTGCTGATTCCATAACATTATAATTTATTCTAATTAGTTTATTTTCATATTAATCATAGATAGGATGGAGGGCAAAATGACCTGGTATATTTCCTGTTACCACACTCCATTTTTTCTTTCCATCTTTGTCAAAGCAATAAAGAATTCCGGGTGTTACGTAATTACCTGCATCGGTAATAAAAATATCTTTTGTTTCGGGGTGAACCATGATACCATATGGTTTCTCGATCTCATCGTCCGTACCATCCATAATGATCTTTTTTGGGACCCCGTCAGTCATTACTATCTCTCTTGTGCGAGTATCCACAATAGAGTAGGAGATATCCCAATCGTTAGTTATATAACTAAACTCCGTGCCATAGACATAGAGCAAATCATCATCAATCCAATAATTAGTAGCTGCAATGGGGATGGTATCAGTAACTTCACCCAGCTCCCTGTCAATAAAAAACAGGCGCGAAGATAAACCCTTATAATCACCTCTTGAGCTCACCCACAAATCACCTCTGCTGTCTGCTTTAATCCTTTCAAGGTTATAAGCCACATCAATACGCTTCTCTTCTTTAAAAGAAGCAATATCAATCACAGATATTGTCCTCTCATACCCTTGGGTGTCTCCTGCTCCCATATATCCTCCTGAGTTTGCAACGTAAATCTTTCCATCAACAATTTCCAGCTCGTCAGGTTGAAAACCTACAAGACATTGATCCACAACTTCAAGAGTAGCGGTATTAATCTTGGCAACAAACCCCAATTGCTCGTAATTAGGGTCTATAATAACCGGACCCGCATAAGAAGTAACATATGCATATCCCTGATGGAATTTTATAAACCTGCAGTTCGGAATATCAATCTGCCCGATACGTTCAGTAGTTTCCGCATCCATTACTTCAATTTTGTTGGATACATTAATTACAGCCCATAACTTTCCGCCATAAATAGCCACATCGTTTCCAACATCACCCATTTCTTTTGGTACATGTGGATTACGCTCGGCATATATGTTACGTGTATAAATACCTGTTGAGAAATCGAAATAATCAAGTGTAGCTTTATTGGTACCCATATTTCCTTCATTGAGAAGATAAAATCCTTTGTATCCTTTGATTATCTCAGGGTTGCCAACTGCAATATCTTCAGAAAGCACCATCTCTACATCGTCGCGACAGCCTATAAAAAGAATTACAATTCCTGTAATAAGCGCAAGAAATATATATTTAGATTTCCTTATCATAACTCTATTGTTAATGCAATTTTATAATTCCTTCCGGGCATAGGGTAGTTGAGTACCACCTCATAATCCTGACCAAACAGGTTGTTTATTTCAGCACTCAGGCGGTAGTCAGCTGCACGGCGACTGAACTTCTTTACTATAGTTAAGTCGCTTGTGTACCAAGGCTGCTCATATTCAGCAGGGATGTTGGCCGACGAGTGATAACGCTCTCCAATATAAATAAAGCTATAGTTCAGTTGCCAGCTCTTGTAATCAATACTTGCAATTGCCGAACCACTGTGCCACGGTATATAAGCAATTTGTCCGCCCCACGTAGTTTGTTGTAAAATCTCACTCTTGCGCGGAGTAAAATCCTGTGCCTTTTGATAAGTATAAGTTAGTCGCAGATTCAAAAACAAATCCTTAGTAGGCTCCGATATAAACGATGTAGCCATATCTAGCCCCCTAATCTCAACATAGCCCAGATTCATCATCATCCATCGATACTGACCACTACCTTTTGGTACAGCTACAATCTTATTTGTTACTTCGTTATAATAAGCATCAGCCTGTAAGCTCCACTGCTTAAGAAAACTGCTGTTTATATCCTTGTCATACTGAATTCCAATATTATACTGATGAGTAAATTCAGGCTCCAGATGAATATTCCCGATATCAGTGTAGTACAGATCATTGAAAGTAGGCATTCTGAAAATATGTTTATAAAATGCACGAATATTGAAATTGTGCGCTTTAAATGGTTTGTATGAGATGAAGAGTGCAGGTGTTAATTCTTTTTTATTTGGAGCTGATCTAGCTGAATCGTCTGCAGCAGTGTTGCCTGAATTAATCCATTCATTCACAAATGTCCCCAGTATACTGCCTTGCAACTTCACTCTACCAAGATCTGCCGCACTTGCAAGAGCCACAAGGGTGGTAAGCCGCTCGGGGAATACAAACCCAGCCAGGTCAGAAGAAAGAGTATTATATTGAATATCTGCTGACAGCACCGCATCCCATTTACTATTAATGGAATATCTGTTAGCCGCAGAAGCATACCACTCCTTCTGCTTGAATGTGTTATCAATCAGCATTAGCGTAGTATCAGGATTAAGGTACCGCATTTGGTCGTACGCATATTTCGCATTAACCAGCAAATCATACTTGTCTGTTACAGATTTCCTGAAAATTCCCTGAGTAAAGAAGCTCCGATCCCATTGGCGTTGTGAGTTTTTCCATTTATTATTAACAACAGCTCCGGGAATTCCTCGTTCAGAGTCATAAAAATAACTCTTCAGTCTCCAATAGCCATCGGGGATAGTGCCAAACAATCCGCCCTCAATTCGAGTGGAATAAATATCTCCATTCTCCCTAACCGCTGTGGTGTCATACATAACCTCGCTGGTGTTAGGAAATACACGTTTATATCTATATTTATATTTGCCTGAAGAATTTATGTATTCGCCATTAATCGAGGCGCTTAGGTTGTCGTTGATCTTGTGTTCATAGAGTAGGGAGGGGTTTATCAGATCAAAGGATCCCGCTTTCAAGCTTGCCCTAAGGTTAAACCGCTTATCATGATCAAAGCGAGGTGTTCTCGACCGTAAATAAATTGTTGCAGAAGAGCCAAAGTCCTTGCCCGGCTGAAATATATTGCTTTTCTGACCGTTATAAAGAGAGACCTCCTCAATATTCTCTAATGAGAATTTGCCAAGATCAATTTGTCCGTTTTGAGCATTACCCAGTTGAATGCCATCATAAAATACACCCACATGGTGAGTGCCCATACTCCTCACATTAACCGTCTTTAATCCTCCAACACCACCATAATCTTTGAGCTGGACACCGGAGAAGTATCGGATAGCATCAGCCACAGAAAACGAACTTAGGTTTTTAAGTTGATCACCAGATAGTTTTTGCACAGGAATTACCTCCCGCACCAAGGGGCTACCTGTCACAACAAATTCATCAAGTTCGAATGACATTGCTGTTGAGTCGCCGGGCGAATCCGCAAATACAAAGACTGAATAATTCAATAAAACACTCGCTGCGAGCGTTAAAATAAAACGAAATCGTGCCATAGAATTTTATAATTCAATGACTTTCGTAATAAAACGGAAACAAAAGGGAAATAAATGGTTGTGAAAAAATGATTATACAGAAAACCCTTATTTGTTTCTCAGCTTTATGTCCCGAAAGCTTAAAACTTTAATTATTCTGGCAGGTCTTCTGACTTACTCCCGTGTCTGAACGCCTTCCCATTCCTTATTTCGGAACAGTGGCAATCGTGGTAATTGTTCAGCACGTAAGCGGAGCTTACAGCAGCGGGTCTGTTCAGGATTTTCACCTGATTCCCTTTTCATC
>CAZYNA010000100.1:0-6054 GCA_964648775.1 uncultured Proteiniphilum sp.
AGCTGTTTGATTAGTTATCTTATCTGCATTTGCCATTTTTACTATCACAAAATTGATAAGATTAAAATATAGTATTATAAAAAGTTATATTAAGACAGGTCGGAAGCTCAGTTTTGGCTCTTCTTGCTCATTATTCTTTAAAAATTATTTGAGGTTTTTGTAAATTGCAGTAAACAACATCTTTAATTGAGAAAAAAGTCTTAAATTTGTACAGAAATAGAATATTACGGGAAATCTGAAAAAGGAAAAGAATATAAGTCATTGAATGAATAAGCGGATATTGCTCTCGCTCGCTCAGATGGGAGGGCACGAGAAAGAATTTATCAAGGATGCATTTGAAACTAATTGGGTGGCACCGCTGGGTCCTAATGTGGATGGATTTGAGGCGGATTTAAAGAGCTATCTGGGTGCGGATATGCATGTGGTAGCATTAACGTCGGGAACGGCGGCTATTCATCTTGCATTGCTTCAGCTGGGCGTGGAACCCGGAGATGAGGTGATTTGCCAGAGCTTTACGTTTGCTGCTTCGGCTAATCCGATTGCTTACCTTGGGGCTACGCCGGTGTTTGTGGATAGCGAACCGGAGACATGGAATTTATCGCCTGAGTTGCTAAAGGTTGCTATTGAGGACAGGATTGACAAAACAGGACAAGCTCCTAAGGCAATTATTCCGGTGCATTTGTATGGTATGCCGGCAAAAATGGATGAGATTCTGAGTGTTGCTAATGAGTACGGGATTCCGGTTTTGGAGGATGCTGCTGAGGCGTTGGGTTCTGAATACAGAAACAAGATGTGTGGCACTCTTGGCGAAATGAACTGCTTATCGTTTAACGGAAATAAAATTATTACTACTTCGGGCGGGGGTGCATTGGTGTGCAGAACGCTGCAGGAGGCTAAGCGTACTAAGTTTTATGCTACCCAGTCGAGAGACAAAGCTCCGCATTATCAGCATTCGGAGATTGGGTATAACTACAGAATGAGTAATATTAGTGCGGGAATTGGCAGGGGACAGATGCTTGTTGTGGATAAGCTGGTGTGCAGAAGAAGGGAGATTAACGATCTCTACCGTGTGCTGCTTAAGGATATGCCGGGTATCTCTTTTCATACTAATCCCTCGGAGGATTTTAAATCTAATTACTGGCTTACTTGTATTGTGGTGGATGCAGAGGTTACGGGTTTTAACCGTGAGGATCTGCGTATAAGGATGGAGAATGAGAATATTGAAACGCGACCGCTTTGGAAGCCGCTTCACCTTCAGCCTGTATTTAGCGACTGCCCGCACTACATCAACGGTGTTTCTGAATCTCTTTTTGATGATGGTCTTTGCCTGCCTTCGGGCTCTTCGCTCACGGATGAGGATATTAAACGTGTGGCGGGGGTGATTGTGGCAATGTATAAATAAAAAAACAGGAGAAAGATTTTTATATCCTCCTCCTGCTTAACTTCTTAAATTTCTAATGTATAGTGAGATTACTGTTCAGTAGTTTCTTCATCCTCGGTTGGAACAATTAGCTTGTAGCCTTTACCATGAATATTGATAATCTCTATATTGGGTTCGGGCTTCAACAGCTTACGCAGCTTGGTGATGTAAACATCCATACTGCGGGCATTGAAATAGGTGTCTTCTTCCCAAATTTGCTTTAGTGCATGGTTACGCTCAAGTATATCGTTGGCGTGTGCACATAGTAGCGACAACAGTTCTGATTCTTTTGTGGTGAGCTTCGTTTGAATGTCACCAATTGTTAGAATCTGCTTCTGCGTGTCAAACGTCATGTTGCCAAATTTATATACCTGCTGCTCTTTCGTTTTCTTGCCTTTTACCCGACGGATTATTGCTTCGATACGAAGTACAAGCTCTTCCATACTGAATGGCTTGGTGATGTAGTCGTCGGCTCCCGCTTTGAAACCTTCAAGCACATCTTCCTTCATATTCTTTGCTGTTAAGAAGATTACGGGGATCTCTGTATTGATCTGTCTGATCTCCTTAACTAATGTTACTCCATCTTTCTTAGGCATCATAACGTCTACGATGCACAGGTCGTACTTTGTTTTCACGAATCCTTTGAAACCGGCTTCCCCGTCAGGGAATAAATCGGTGTCAAACCCTTTTGCCTGGAGATATTCTCTAAGCAACATGCCAAGATTCTCGTCATCTTCGCATAAAAAAATCTTTAATTTCTCTTCCATATCAATTTTGTGTTATTACGGGTAAACTTATTATAAATTTTGTTCCTTTTCCTAATTCACTTTCGGCACGTATAGTACCTCCTAAATCGGAAACAATCTTTTTTACATATGCCAGACCTAAGCCAAATCCTTTTACATCGTGCCTGTTTCCGGTGTGAACACGATAGAATTTTTCGAATACTTTCTTTGCATCCTCCTTTTTCATTCCTATTCCATTATCTTCTATACTGATAATGATTTTATTGCCTTCGTTGCGGGTTCTTATCATTAGCTCGGGCGGTACATCGGCTTTCTTGTACTTCAACGCATTGTCTAATATATTAAACAGTACGTTGGTGAAGTGCATCTCATCTACACTGATGGTGGATTCTTCTGCACTTAAATCGATGTCTAACGTGCCGCCAAACTTTTCAACCTTCAACACATGGGTGTTTGCAACACTTACTACCAAATCGTTTGCATCTATCTCTTTCATCTTGAGCTTGGTCTTCTGCTTGTCGAACAACGACATGTGAAGTACTTTCTCTACCTGAAAGCTGAGGCGCTTGGTTTCGTCACTTATCACTCCGGTTACGTGCTTAAACACTTCGGGCGATTTGAGGATTGAAGCGTCGCTCAGCATCTGAGATGCCAGCGATATGGTTGACACAGGGGTTTTTAGTTCGTGTGTCATATTGTTGATAAAATCATTTTTCATTTCAGACAAACGCTTTTGCCTGAATAGTGATACCACAGTGAATATAAACGTTAACAGAAGAATGAACGTGAATATCAGTGATGGCATAAAAAAAGATAACTCGCTATATACGTAATTCCTTTTAGTCGGAAAATATACCCTCAACGTATTGAGCTTGGGAGTAGGGTCGTTGGGAAACAGTACCTGGGTGTAAATGGCATCCTTATATCGGGTAATGAAACCGGGCGACGAATGTACTACCTGGTTGTTGAAATTTACCACCTGAAAGCTGAATGGTTCATTAATTCCATTGTAAGACAACTCGTGCCTTATGTACTGCTCAATAATATGAAAATCTACTCTCTTTTCAATAGGTTCGTTGCTCGGGCGGCTCATTATCTTGAATATTACTTCATCAAGAAGTGAGCGCTCGTAAAGGTATCGTCTCGACAGTGATTGCTGCATCTCGTACTGAGTTTTAGAAATTGTTCCGGCTCCCTGGTTGGGTGTCGACAAGAATACTCTGTCGTTTTCTTCCTGGAGACTCTGAGGTGCTCTGCTTATATCCGGTCCAAGCGTTGTTGTATGGTCACCGGTGATGCTGCGGGCAGTGCTTTGCTGACTGTACCTTGAGTATCGGGCTTCGGACTCTATCATGTCTTGTTCCAGATAATCGCGGGTCTGATCATGTTCCAGATCCCTCATCACATTATAAAGACTCCGGTTTACGAGTTCGTCGAACTGATTTGTTCGGATATCGAGACTGGTTCTCATATAACGTACCTGAAGAAACAGCAGCGCAAAGAATGCTGTGAACATCACTATGGCAAGCATCCAAATAGTCGTTTTCTTCATACTTTTATCTACTTACCTACGTTTGATTGTCAATTTTATTTCAAAGATCGTCTTGTGAGATTAATAATTTAACAAATAAACGACTTTTTTGTTTAACATATAAACTGAAAATTGAAAAAATGGGTAAAAAAACATAGATAGCAACATTAATTAAGAGAATATAATGTTTGTGTGTTGATTTTTATGAATTGTTAAATTCGTTGTAAGCCTTACAGATTAAGACGGAGAGATATTCCGGCACTACTGTTTTTGGTGGGATAGCTGCTGGAGGATACCATGGGGCGATAAATAATTTTATCATAATAGGCTCTTAAATTTAACTTTCTACTCATTGGATAGTCGGCAGAAAATCTTATGCTGGTGGTGACAATTCCGCTTGTTGCCTGTGTGTATCCATCTTCAATTTTTCTTAATAGCGATCGGGTGGTTTTGTTGGATATGTCGAAACGGAGCGACAGGTCGTTGCGTATTATCCTGTTTAGGTTTGTCAGCTTGTATCCTGCACCTACGGAGTATTCGTTGTCGGTTGTTTCAATTAGCTGGTATGAGGAGATATTTAAGTTAAGGTATCTTGATTTATTGATGCGCAGGTTGAGGTTGATATTATTGTCTAAGAGGGTTTGCAGCTCAATGAGGGGGTTGAAGCTTTCTATTATTGATACCGACGGGATGATATATGGCATGGATTCTTCCATGGGGCCTATTTGTGATGTGTATGAGCCGATTCTGTACTGGGAGGTATAGCGATGACTGAGGGTGTAGTTGAGGAAACGGTATGTTAAATCCCAGTTGGGGAGCATGGATGGGGCATCGTTGCCTGTATAGGCCTGCAAAAAGGCGGGTATGAGGTCGTCACCTGCTGAATTGCGGAATTTATTGAAGGTTTCGGAGTTGGAAAAAAGCGACATGGTTGTGATGGCAAAACTGCCTCCTCTGATTGTGGGCATGCCGGGTGTCATATATTGTATTTCGGTGCGTTTATTATCCTCGTAGAGGAAGTTGAAGTTAATGTTTAGCCCTTTAAGCGGCTCTAATGCTACCTCCATGCGGAAGTTTTTTGTTTCGTTGTAGAGTGCGGGTGTTATATTTTCTTCGTTTATTACGAGAAGGTTGTTGTTTAGAGATTCCTCAACAAAGTGAGTGCCTCCATCTAATCCGAATGCAAATGCAATGCCAGGTTGCAGTCCCGTTGGCGAGTTCAGTTGTCCGAAGAAATCTCCAATCATGGGGGAGTATCCCGGCAGGTCGGTTCTGGTACGGTACGCCATATTCAGGTTGATATTTTTAAGCACGAAGGAGCCTCTGTTGAACAGTTTGTTGTAGAGTGATGAGAAGTTGAACTGACTGTTCATTATAAGCGACAGGTTGTTTTGAAGGATATTGCCAATCTCCGCATCTTCAATTATTGCTCCGCGCTCCCAGCGGTAGCCGGCGTTGTATGAGGCACTGCTGTTTATCCAGTTGAGAGCGGGCACATGCGTAAAAGGGAGGTCCCAGATGAGCTCCGTTCTCTGGTCGTAATTTAGCGGTCGCCCCAGACTCACAATACTTTGCATAACCGTATCTTTCCATATCTCATAGTCGCTTCTGTTTATCTGCCTGTTTACCTGCAGGTATGGCTCCTCTATTTCGGCCAGAGTGCCTGAGCGGAAGGTGAGTCGCAGGTTGCGTGTGAAGTTCCACGAAAAGGATAGGTTCCTGTCCCAGAAGAAGTTCCTGTTGAAAGTTAGAAACCCGTTTCCCGAGATGTCTCTTATCTGCACCTCCTGATAGTTGCGCACAATATTTGAGTTGAAGCGAATATTATTTGGAAGGAATTTTATTGTTGGAGTATAGAGATATTCAGTCTGCAGTCGCCAATCCTTTACCGTAGCATACTCAGTTTCAGGGTCCTGCTGCCTGCTTACATTGTGTGAGTAGGTGAACCTGAAGTTGGCGGGGTCGTATGGCATCGGGTTGCTGCTTTTGATGTCCATATTAACATTACTCAGACTCACGCTTTTGTTGGTCCATTTTGTGAGCGACATGCTTTGCAGGGAGTCGCGCATGAACGGGTTGGTGATATTATTAAGTGATTCCGACAAGAGTATATCGCTATCAAAAGGGTTATAGAGTGGTGTTGTGCGCTGATCTGAAAAGGTGTAATAGAACGGTGCGGTTACCTTTGCTTTTTTGGGAAGGAATCGCCCCAGATCCATGTTGAGGGAGATGTTGAACGATGTGAAGTCGTCGTTGCGCCTCTGAAGAAGACCCTGATCAAGCGCACCGAAACCGGCAGTCTCTTTTCGTCCCGATACATTCACTGTTCCTATATCTGACAGCGCCAGATTTATGTT
>CAZYNA010000101.1:0-6042 GCA_964648775.1 uncultured Proteiniphilum sp.
CCGATGGCACTTATGCAGTGTGAAGATTTTCTCGACAAGCTACCCGGCGTTAAGGTTGTGGAGCATGTAGATACTGCTCTTGCTGCTAAAGATATAAGCGATAAAAAACTGATGGGCTCAGCAGCCATTTGCAGCCCTCTTGCCGCTAAAATGTATGGATTAGATATTCTTGCAGAAGGAATTGAAACCAACAAACGCAACTTCACCCGCTTTCTTATACTTGCAAAAGGTGATATGCTTAAAGAGGTGCAAAAAGAGAATAATATCAATAAATCGTCGCTTGTTTTTGTTCTTCCCCACAACGAAGGAAGTTTATCTAAAGTACTTTCCGTACTCTCATTTTATGATATAAACCTCACTCGTATCCAGTCGCTCCCCATAGTTGGAAGTGAATGGGAATACCAGTTTTATATCGATCTTACATTTGAGGATTATAACCGCTACAAACAGTCTGTTGATGCTATAATGCCATTGATAAGCAACCTCAAGGTGCTTGGAGAGTATAGAGAAGAAAAACATAAAAAGTAAGAAAGAAAAAGAAAAACAAGAATTTATTATGATGAATATAGAACCTGCAGAACATATAAAGTCGATTGAGGAGTATTATTTCTCTGTTAAGCTTGCCGAAGTAGCCCGCATGAATGCTGAAGGACAAGATGTAATTAGTCTGGGTGTTGGTGCCCCCGACCGTATGCCGTCTGATGAGACGATCGATACTCTTTGCACAACTTCAAAGCGCACGGATGTTCACGCATATCAGCCCTATTCGGGAACTCCGGAGCTGAGGCAGGCATATGCCGATTGGTATAAGCGGATTTACAACGTAGATTTAACTTTGCCTGAAGTATTGCCATTGATTGGCTCTAAAGAGGGAATTCTGCATATCTCAATGACATTCCTGAATATTGGCGACGGCGTTTTGGTTCCCAACCCGGGCTACCCAACGTATAAGTCGGTCTCTCAACTGCTCAGAGCAAATGTTATTGAATATGATCTGCTGGAGGAGAATGGTTGGTATCCCGACTTTAACGCTTTGGAGAAACAGGATCTTACAAATGTTAAACTTATGTGGGTTAATTACCCTAATATGCCAACCGGAACAGATGCTACAACAGAACTGTTTGAGAAGCTGGTTGCTTTTGGCAGAAAGCATAATATAATTATCTGTCACGACAACCCTTATAGCCTTATTCTCAACAACAACCCAAAAAGTATACTCTCTGTTCCCGGAGCCAAAGATATATGCATTGAACTTAACTCACTCAGTAAATCGCATAACATGTCGGGATGGCGTATGGGAATGCTGATGTCGAACCCTCAGTTTGTGAAATGGGTACTTAAAGCTAAGAGTAATATCGACAGCGGGCAGTTTAAACCAATGCAGCTGGCAACGGTTGCTGCTCTTTCCAACTCAGATGAATGGCATGCAGAGATGAACAAAATATATGCAGAACGCAGGGCTTGGGCCGAAGAGATTATGAATTTACTCAACTGCAAGTTTGATAGCAGTCAGGTTGGACTTTTTGTATGGGGTAAATTGCCCGACCATGTTACAAGCAGCGAGAAAATTGTGAATGACATCCTGTATAATGCAAAAGTGTTCCTTACTCCGGGTTTCATATTCGGCAATAACGGGGAACGGTTTATAAGGATTTCGCTTGGGTCTTCTGTAGAAAAGCTACAGGAAGCCTACAACAGAATAAAAAATTATATTGAAAACTAATAACTTATATATTATGGATATTGAATCGATTTTATTACCTGGAATAGATGCAAAGAGGCCGCTTGTAATAGCCGGCCCTTGCAGTGCTGAAACGGAAGAGCAGGTGATGACAACAGCTAAGCAAATTGCTGCTGCGGGAATTAAAGTGTACAGAGCAGGTGTTTGGAAACCCAGAACTAAGCCGGGTGGCTTCGAAGGTATCGGAAGTGCTGCACTTAAATGGATGAAAGATGCAAAAAAGGAGACAGGTATGTATATGTCAACCGAAGTTGCTACCGAAAAACATGTATATGAGGCGCTTAAATATGGAATTGATATGCTGTGGATTGGAGCAAGAACTGCAGCTAACCCATTTGCAGTGCAGGAGATTGCCGACACACTAAAGGGTGTTGATATTCCGATTCTGGTAAAAAACCCGGTAAACCCCGACCTGGAGTTGTGGATTGGGGCGTTAGAGCGACTGTTTAATGCCGGTATAAAGAGACTTGGTGTTATTCACAGAGGTTTTAGCACAAATGATAAAACTGTATATCGTAACCTCCCTCAGTGGCATATTCCTATCGAGCTTCAAAGAAGATTTCCTGATATGCCTATTCTTTGCGACCCAAGCCATATTGGCGGAAACAGGGATATGATTTTCAAACTTAGCCAGCAGGCAATGGATCTCAATTTTTCGGGATTAATTATTGAATCGCACTGTTCGCCCGACGAGGCATGGAGCGATAAGGATCAGCAAATTACACCTGCCGCACTAAAGGAGGTGCTTGAAAATATCGTTATTCGCGATACCACACAAACTACCGAAGACCTATCGGTTTTAAGAGGTCAGATAGATGATCTTGATAATGAGCTGCTTCAACTTCTTGCAAAGCGTATGCGCGTTTCTCGCGAGATCGGGCACTACAAGCTTGAGCATGATATGCCTATACTTCAGACTCAAAGATATGACCAGATTCTTACCGACAGGGCATACCAGGGAGAGAGAATGGAGATGTCGGGCGACTTTGTAAAGAAGGTTCTTGAAGCAATCCACTCTGAGTCGGTCAGACAACAAATGGTGATTATGGATAGAGAAAAACTGAGAAAATAATAACTTAAGAGATGAATATATTAATTCTTGGAGCAGGCAAGATGGGGTCGTTCTTTGCCGATGTTCTCAGCTTTAGTCACGATGTAGCAGTACTGGACACAGATCCTAAGAAGTTGCGGTTTATCTATAATACGCAACGCATGACCAACCCTGGGGAGGTGCGGGAGTTTGAACCCGAACTGGTTATCAATGCAGCAACGCTTAAATATACTATTGAGGCATTTAATAATGTATTGGAGTATCTGCCCTCAACATGTATTTTGAGCGATATTGCGTCAGTTAAAACGGGACTTGAAGATTTTTACAAACAGTGTAAACGTCCGTTCGTTTCAACGCATCCGATGTTTGGACCCACTTTTGCCAGTCTGAGCGACCTCAGCACGCAGAGCGCTATTATTATTTCAGAATCATCGCATCTGGGTAAAGTGTTTTTCAGGGACCTCTATAATAGTCTCAAGCTAAATGTTTTTGAATACTCATTTAAGGAGCATGACGAAACCATAGCATATTCACTATCCATCCCTTTTGCTTCAACTCTTGTATTTGCATCCATAATGAAGCATCAGGATGCACCGGGAACAACGTTTAAAAGGCATATGAATATTGCACAGGGACTGCTGTCTGAAGACGACTTCCTGCTTACAGAAATTCTTTTTAACCCCTATACTTCAAATCAGGTGGAGCGTATCAGGGAAAAGCTTAAAGAATTAATAGATATCATAGACAACAAAGACTCTTCAAGAATGAAAGAGTTTCTCACTGAAGTCAGAAAAAACATAGAATAAATACAACAGAATAAATGCAGTAAATAATCAGGATAAATCTACTCAACGTAAATCCTGATTATTTTTGCATCTGTTTCGGGGCGACTGCGTCCATCAACCTTCAAAGCAGCAATTTTATCAATCACTTCCAACCCTTCGGTAACTTCGCCAAAAACAGTGTACTCACCATCAAGGTGAAGTAGTCCGCCAATGGTACTGTAATCCTCTTTCAGATTCTCAGGGTGGAAATATTTTCCAGGAGTAACTGCATATAGCGAGTCAACAACTGCCAGAACCGAATCTAACAGGTTATTAAATCCAACCTTGTCATCCGCATTTTTCAAGCTGTCAAGTGCCGGCTTATGCGGATTGTAGTAAGTTCGTATAAGCTCATTTCTGATGGGTACATTCACAGAAAGCTCAAGCGTATCTAATTGCCCTTCAGTATAAACCTGTCCGTGTACAATATATATCTGAGAGGCATCAGACTTCTTCTGAGGGTTTACATCATCACCTCTTCTCGGAGCTGCAAGGGCACCTTTCTTATGATACCTGTTTTCCCTTAATTCCGGCATCAACTCCATATCAGTGCGTCCGCTCCCTATGTCAAACCCCTGCGGTGCATTTCTGGAATCCTGTGCCCCACCCTGAATAACAAAATCCCTCACCACTCTGTGAAACAGGGTTCCATCAAAATAACCATCTTTAATCAATTTCAGATAATGGTTGCTATGCACCGGGGTATCATCATAAAGGATAGCCTTCATTGTACCGAAGTTTGTTTCAATAACAATAGTCGGATATTTCGTCTGCCCCATTACCGCCAAAGAGCAAACCAGAAGAATAAATATTAATATTTTTTGTTTCATAATTTTTCGTTTCAAGTATTCCACAAAACTCCATTCACCAGGATCCGGTTCAAACAAAGATATTCAAGAATCAATTGGGAGCTCGTTTATATAGGAAAAATGCAATTCCACTGAAGATGATATTTGGAATCCAGGCAGCAATAAACGGACTCATTCCGCCTTTAATTGCAAAGGTGGAGCTCACAGTCATGAAAAGAATATAAGCCATACTTAGTGCCAGACCAATACCTATATTCAATCCCATACCACCCTTTACTTTCCTGGCAGAAATTGAAGCACCAATTATTGTAAGAATAAATGCCGAGAAGACAGTTGCTATTCTTGAGTGATACTCGATCTGAAATGGCTGCACATTACCCATACCCCGTTCCTTCTGGCTTTTTATATAACTCCTGAGCTGCGGCGAAGTCATTCGTTGCTGATCAGTTGCAGCAATTATAAAATCGTTTGGCGTGATTTGCAAAGTAGTATCAATCGAATTACCGGTTGTGATAGTCTCAGTTAATCCGTCAAAATTCCTAATCTGATAATTTCGTATTGTCCAATTATAAGCTGAGTCGTATTTAATAGTCTGCGCCGTTAGTCTCGAAACCAACTGCAGGCTGTCGAAATGGTCCATCGAAAAGTTATAGCCTGTGCTAGTTGGCATATCAAAATTACCAAAGAAAACGATTGAACCCTGCCCTACCTTAAACTGAATTTCTTTGTCTCCTGTAACCTTTTTCCTTGGGTCAACAAAATTTTGTTCAAACTCAATACGTGTAGCATTTGCAGGGGGGATGATATAACTTCCGAAAATAAACGTAATTATTGCAATAATTAATGCTGATGTCATGTAAGGTTTCATGAGTCGCCTGAAACTGATCCCATTAGACAGAATCGCAATAATCTCAGAGTTATTAGCCATTTTGGAGGTAAAGAAAATAACTGCGAGGAAAATAAAAAGCGGACTAAACAGATTGGTATAAAAAGGAATAAAATTGAGATAGTAATCAAAAACAATATCATGCAGAGTAGCGTTATGTGTCATGAATTTATCAATCTTCTCATTGATATCAAACACCACTGCAATTGATATGATCAGAAGAATCATAAATAGGTAAGTACCCAGGAATTTTTTAATAATATACCTGTCCAGACGCTTAATACTCCAAAAGCTATCACTCTTACTCATAACCGTCGCGTTACATTTTCAATCATTCCTGATTTCCACTCCGTGAAATCACCTGCAATTATATGCTTTCTTGCCTCCTTCACCAGCCATAAATAAAATGCCAGATTATGAACCGAAGCAATTTGCAACCCCAATATCTCGTTACTGTTAATCAGGTGCCTAAGATACGCTTTACTATATAAAGTATCAACAAAAGATGCTCCATCCTCTTCTATTGGAGAGAAATCATTCTTCCATTTCTGGTTGTGCATATTCATCACACCTTTTTTGGTGAATATCTGACCGTTGCGTCCATTGCGTGTAGGCATGATGCAATCAAACATATCCACCCCCCGCTCAATAGCCTCCAGCAAGTTCTCCGGCTTACCCACACCCATAAGGTAGCGAGGCTTATCTTTTGGCAGGATCTCATTCACAAGCTC
>CAZYNA010000102.1:0-5967 GCA_964648775.1 uncultured Proteiniphilum sp.
GGAGTTTGGCTTGTTGGCAATTGCACATAATCTGGCAAAAGCAGCAGGATAGAGTCTAAAATGGGCTTTTTATCTTCTTTTTATGGATAATAGTGGAGAGAAAATATAAAACTCTGATTTAAGAAGAAAATAAAATAAATACTCTGTGAAAAAAAATAATTAAAAAGGCCGTCTCAAATTGTATTATGAGACAGCCTCATCACGGTGTAGGAAAGATTCAACTGAGCCAGTTCCAATGCTGTTTCTGCAAGCAATATCTGCGATTCTTGCTGTTCGAGTCTAATCGTCTGTTCATCACTTAACAAAGTTGTTGATTGACGTTGTCGAGAGAGCGTATTATATTTCGCCAGGGTTGCTTCATAAGTGGTTTTAACCGCATCATATTGTTGTCGGGTAACTGCGTCTTGTGCCAATAGATTTTCATAACGATTCAGTTCGGTACGGGCATTCTCTAACAGAACTTTTACTTCTTCCAGCGAAGCATCTGACACGCTGATATTGTTACGAGCCGTATGGGCACTTGTTCCTGCCATACTTCGATTGAGAAGTGCTTTCTGAAGATCAGCTTCAGCTTGCGCAACCCTCAAACGGTACTCCGTATCTTCAATAATCACTAATGTATCCCCTTTCTGTATGGATTGAAACTCATCGAAACGCACTTCTTTTACAAACCCCTGAACACGAACATTTAATGGGCTAATATGCTGCTTTACCTGCGCATTGTTAGTGTACTCTACACCGGGATGAATGAATAGAGATGCTACCCATACAATCCCTGCAAAAAGTACAATCAATATAATGATGTTAACAACACGAGATATTTTTTTTGATTTATTCTTTTGTTCCATTTCTATAACTTTTTATAGGGTTCCTACTACCCGTTGTAATTTGTAATAATTATAAATGACATTGATTTGAGCATTAACAAGCATCAATTCTGCACTCAACTGCGAATTACTTGCATCAATCATATCGGTAATGAGTGCTAAGTCGTTCAGGTAACGGTTATTTATAACACGATAATTTTGCAATGCCAACTCCACGCTCTTTTCTTGTGTGAGCACCTGTTCGTATGCCTGTTGCAGAGTGATATAAGCTGAATTTACTGCGATTTCCGTTTCCTCCACGGCAAGATCATAGTTCTGTTCTGCTCTCAATGTAGCAAGTTTATTCATCTTGCTCTTTTTGTTTGATTTCCACAAAGCGCCAAAACTGTACTTAACTCCTACTCCTACATACCAATAATTAAAATTCTTATTAATAGGCGGAACTTCTATCGTTATTGGGCCATCCAGATGGTTGGCAGCCACAAAAGCTACTTTAGGTAACCGCTCTGAACGGGTAATACGTTCTTGTTGGCGACTAAGAGAAATCGAAGCATTTGCTATTTTTAAGTGAGGTTGAGATACAGAAGCTTCTTGTTGCCATTCATTTAATGGAAAAGACTTTAGTTCAAAATCCAATAGAGTACTATCCGGCACGATGATTGTTTCCTTAGGCAAATCAAGTGTGGAAGTAAGTTGATAATTAAATATCCGGATATTATTCTCTATTTCCGTTAAAGCCAAATGAAGTTGTTGAAGTTGCAATTCATAACGAGTTATATCATTTTGGAGTGCCAATCCCTCTTTATTGCGTGCACGGATGTGCTCCACCAATAACTCTGTTTGTTCTATATTCTTTTTGTAAACCGTATGTTGATTGTTTAATTTATAGAGTTCTAAATAGTAGCCGAGAATAAGAAAACGAATGTTTTGTTTATTTTCCTGTAAATTTAACATCGCTATTGTGTGTTGCAATTCTGCCGACTCAATTCCGGCACTTATCGCTCCTCCACTGTAAATAACTTGCGAAGCCTCAATTGAGAAATTGTTTCCGTAATGAGGAATAGCCGCTTTTGCCCCGTTTGTAAAATTGCGATCCCATATCGTGCCATTTCCTAAATAGCTGAACGATAGAGAAGCATCAAGAGAAGGGAGCCTATTGGTTTTTGCCACTTGAATAGCTTCGGCTGCCTCACTCACTGCATTTTCCGAAACCCGGATGCTTTTACTATTGGTGTCAATAAGTCTAAAAAGCTCATCGACAGAAATAATTCGCTGTTGCGACAATACCTCAAAACAACATAACGACACAAAAAATGCCACTACGAGTAAACATAATCTACCCATTTATAAATACTTTAAAAATTAATAATAAAATAAGATGAAAAATGTGTCTGAGATTGACACACTCTGGAAGGAATAACTATATCTATATTCGTTTACAAATAGAACTATAAACGAATATTAAATATTATTTAAAAAGATAATTCCAATAAGATACTAACTTCATACAATCTTGTTTAGCTTTTGACGAATACTCTCGTAAAGCCGCTGCAAAGGTAAGCAAAAAAATAATAACTTGTAACCACAACACTAGGACTACTTTTATTCTGCATTAATAATGATGCAGAACTAAAAACAGCTTTTAGAACTAACCTTTAGAGACCATGAATCCTGAGTTCACAATTTCTTATATCTTTATGATCAAACCAATCGTGGGGAGAATAGTGCCGCTAGTATTTTCGAGTATCCTTAGTTCTTGTTTCAACGGATCGCCCCCGGCATCGGGAATAACAGCACCCTCTTTGTCGGTATTTATGTAGATAGGTGGCCTCTCACTTTGAAAGTTGTAAACGTTCTGCACATCTACATATAGGTTCAACAACCATCTGCTGAAATAAAACTCCTTATCAATACGGAGATCCAGTTGATGTGAATCTTTAAGTCGAAGTGAATTAAATCGGCTATAATCAATGTACGCTTGGTTGGTTACACTCCATGCCTCCCGGTTCGTTGACAACTCGTGGTCAATCGGAGAGTAAGGCGCACCACCCACGTAGCGCCAGCGTGCCGCCAGGTTCCAGTTCTTTCCAAAACTGTATCCGACAATGAGGTTTAACAAGTGGCGGGTGTCCCACGACGAAGGAAGATAAACAGACTCTATGTCTGTAAACTCGCTTCTGAAATAAGTGTATGTCGAGGTTAGGTTTAGTCCTTTCCAATCGGTGATTTTGTATAGCATCTCTACTCCGTAGGCACGGCCTTTACCATCCGATATTATCTCTTCATCGCCCACTTGTCCGTAATCAGTTCCCTTACTAGCAATACTCAGACCATCTTTCAGTGAAAGAGGATACCGGTGATATTGCTTGTGAAAACCTTCAAAGATAAGACGCATTTTTTCGTGTGGACGATATTCAAAACCTAATACCTTGTGGTCAGATATAATATACTTCAAATTCTCATTGCGGTTCGCATATTGATTCTCCTGGTTCTTATACCCCATTGTCGTATAAGCAGGTTGAGCTGTATAACGACCTATATTTGTACTTATATCCCATTTGTCCGAAAGGGAGTAGGATGCCGACAGCCTTGGTGACAACTGGTTCAAAGGATTTGCCATATTCCGGTTAAAGTTGTTTCCGCTCATGTTGATACCGAACGATAGCTGCAGCCTTTTGTCGAGATAGTCATCTGAAACTTGGGCGAAGAACTGATAACCGAACAGGTTTAGTGTCGTGTTGTAGCGGTTATCTGTTATTTTCCCGTCTGTAAATACAAGCCGGTAGGTATCATTAGTGTAATGTGAATAGCGCACACCTGCACCTATTTTGAGCTGTACTGGTAAAGAGCGAAATTCACGTTCGAAACGGAGTTTATTTTCCGATTCGTCTGACAGGTAATTACTTGTTTTTGATTTAGCCTCGTCGTTATCCTCGAATTTATAATTCTTATTCCGCAGCATATTGCGACTAAGCACCCACGTATCAAAATGATTGTCGCTGAAATGCCTATAAACAGCCCCTATGGTATAATTCCATTGCTCATAAACAGGCAGGTAGGAAAGAAGGTATTTTTGTGCTTCGGTGCCGGTTTGCTGGAGTTCTTTATTGAGTACTAAATTATCGATTGCCCCGATCCCGATGAACGAGATCACATTCTTCGGGTCTATCTCATTTGTGTACTTCACCTGGAAATCATTATACGTGGGCAGGAATGGCAAACCGATCGCTTTGAACAGCAGTTGGAGGTACGACTGGCGGGTCGAGATAATAAACGTTGATTTGGGCCCCAGTGGCCCATCGAGTGTCAAGGCTGCATCCGAAGCCCCCACCGATAGTTTCGTATGAACACGGTCTTTGCTGCCGTTTTTCTGCCTGATTTCCATCACCGAGCTCAACGCATTGCCACGATTAGCCGGGAAAGCACCTGTGTAAAACTCGATTTCCCGTACAAAATCAGGATTGATAATACCAATGGCTCCACCCGATGATCCCTGCGTGGAAAAATGATTGATGACCGGAATTTCAATCCCATCGAGATAAAAGACATTTTCTGATGGACCTCCACCACGGACGATAAGATCATTCCTGTTGGGATCCATAACTCCCACGCCGGGTAATGTCTGTAGTACTTTCGATACGTCGCGATTCACTCCAGCACTTTTCTCAAGCTGTTGCACGCCCACGTAGAATGAAGATACGGGGCTCTCGATCCTCAAAGCATCTAATTTAGGCGTCACGGTAACTTCCCGCAAAACAATATCATCTTCATCGAGTGAGATATCTATAAATGCCGTCTGGTTTCCCTGTATTTGTATCTCCGGGGAAACAATACTCCTGAACCCGATAGAGCTTACGACCAACCTGATGAATCCCGGATCTACATTCACGAAAGAGAATCTGCCTGTACTATCTGATACGGCTCCCACATCGGTTCCTTGTATTAAAATATTAGCATATTCAACGGATACATTGGTCTTTACATGAAATACTCTTCCCTCAATTTTTCCCTTTTGCGCCGATAAGCTTAGTGAAAAGAAACAAGAGAGCAGGATCGTTATTGTTTTATACATATTCCTCGGGGTCTTTCTAAAGTCAAAGAAAGAATAATCTGTCCGTTAACCTTATGTTAAGTAAAAATTTAAAAAACTTTTCAGATGTCAAACTTATTGATACTTGTTATTTTCAAGGCATCACGGTAAACCTTTAATGCTCTGTCATGTGCGAAACTATGTTCTATCATCGGTTATGGATAGGCAATAGTGCCAAATAAAGGGGTACCGTCATTTTTCACAATATTCGATTTATCAAAAATAAAGAGACTTTAGTTTTCATCGAGATATGGATTATTGTTTTTATCGTGTACAACCCAAATCAGTCTACTTATATCATAACCTATTTCCGTTGCAACTCGCAAATAATCGGCTTTTACGTTGTCAGGAATAGTTTTTTCTCGTGATAAAATCCACAAATAATCGAGATTTCTTCCTGCAACAAGTGCATATTGATAATTTTCATCCAGTGCCACTACGTTATAACCGGAATAAAATGGTCCGAAAAAACTCACTTTCAAGGCCGCAACGTCTTTCTGATCTCTAAATTTAGCCACCCCTTCAGCTTTCTTCCATTCTTCTTTGATGAAATTATAGCCGCTATTCAAAACAATAACATTCCCGTTCTTATTCAAACTGTATTGTGCCGAGGTGTTGTCTAAGTTTCTTTCAAACCGGAAGTCGAACCGTGCTATCTCATACCAAACGCCCAAATAACGGTTGATGTCGAAGTTCTCAAGTGGCTTTGCCTTCTTGGGGATTGAAGCACAACTATTGAACAATAAAAATAACAAAGTCAAGAATGCTCCAATGGTTACTATTTTTTTCATAATAAGTTATTTTGGTGTTGTTTTGGTTTAGAACAATAGTTTCTTAAAATAGTTTTCGACAATTCCATTTTTCACTGAAAATTCGGCATAGGGGAAATTAAATGCCTTATTTTTGAAAGGCTATCTACACAGGTTAAGGCAACTAGGCATAAAAGAAAAAAGCGACCCACTTTCGTGAACCGCTTAATCGCCGCTGTTTGGCTCGTGATTCGCCTGGGGTTCGAACCCAGGACCCCATCCTTAAAAGGGATGTGCTCTA
>CAZYNA010000103.1:0-5961 GCA_964648775.1 uncultured Proteiniphilum sp.
ATTAATAAGTAATAACTATTTTTGTAGAGGATTTTAAGAATAAATTTATGACTTTGGAATTGAAGTTTAAAATGTTAGGAGAAAGAATATTACTGTGAGCCTTATAATAATGCTTACTTCGATGTTAAATACCATGCACGGCACACGTCCAAAATGTTCTGAATTACTAATTCAGGGCATTTATTTATTATATCGAAAAGTTCTCCTTTTCTTCTTCAACAGTAATAAAAAAGTCGAAATTTATCTCAGTAGCTGTTTTATCAGACTCAAACTTAATTATACTCAGCTTAGGATAGAAACGAAGAATATTTATCTCAGATTCAACTAGTTTTTGAACAACTCTATCAAGCTTCGCACCATCTTTTAGTACCCCAAAATAGACTTTCATCAGAACTTATTATTAGTTTAAGTTATTATATAGCTTGAACCAGTCCCTTTCCAACATCTCTGTATTTCTGTCCATCCAATGGTCTGGCATTGGTCTCCAGTAGATCCCAAATTTCTCTTGCATTCAGCTCCGGATATTGTTCCATATATAGTGCAGCAAGTCCCGAAACATGTGGAGTTGCCATACTTGTGCCACTCAACAACTTATATACTGCGCCCCTGCTCCCTTTCTTTGGGAATGAACTAAGTATATCAACACCCGGAGCAGACAGATCAATATTTCCACCAGTGCTTGCATTAATTCCGGCATTGGAAAAACGTGCAACCCTCAGTTCACTATCCAGTGCGCCGATAGCCATAATAGAAAGACAGTTTGCAGGAACCGAAACCGGCTTAGGCAATGAAGGTCTTTCGCTGTCATTCCCGGCTGCAGCAATAATCAGACAGTTATTATCCAGTGCTCTTCTGCCAACAGTTTCAAACAGAAGAGAAGGCTTTTCATTTATCTCTGCTGGAGAAGCCAGCGACATAGAAATAACTCTGAACTGCTTAGTTATAGCCCAATCTATAGCATCAATAACACTACTTGTTGTTCCCTTACCGGCATCATTAAGTACCTTACCAATCTTTAAATTACTATCTTTTGCTATCCCATACCGCTTCCCGGTATCACCTTTAACATTTCCACAAGCTATACCTCCGCAATGAGTTCCATGACCCTTAGGATCCTTATCCCAATCCTGTCCTTCAATAAAGGATTTTCCCTCAATCTCTCTGTCATCAAAATCAGGATGAGAAATATCAAAACCTGTGTCAAGAACACATATATCAACTCCCTTACCGGTAAACTGAGTATTACTCAACCCAATAGCACTCAAGCCCCACTCCATCTCGATAAACGATTGAGTTAGTTTAGATTTATCATCAATATACTTCTCCAGCTCATTCAGTTTATTCGTAACCTGCTTTAAATTATCCTTTAATTCATTTATCAAAACCAACTCATCTGCCGCAAAAAAATCTCTGTCCTTCTCATAATAAACAACAGGGTTATTTTTATCTGCAAGTGACTTCTTAAGTTGCTTTTCATCCATATTATCAACAACCACTACGCCTAGGTTTTTATATAAAACTGCATGATTATTATCAATAATATTAAATGAACGATTTAATGAAGATAAATCTTCTGAGGTGGTAACACTAATAGAAAACTCATTTTCAACCTTCTTTATTGTGGACAATTCCTGGTTATCCAACAATACAATATATCTGTTCTTGCTCATCGTTTATTTTATTGATTAATCATTTTAAGAATAATTCTCTCAAGTAACATATAAATATCTTCGGCAATAAGATTTAGCATCAGCTTCTTATTAATTAATGAAACAGAGCCGTTCTGTGTCAGAATAGAAGCCCAGGCAGCCTCAATACGTGCTATCGAGTTAAGCTCATTTAGCATGGTATCGGTCAGTAAACCCTGCTGATATAAGCTAAGTAAAAGGTTAGTCAGAATCTCTTCACCCTCTTCAAGCTTTGATGTTTCTGTATTATATATCTCCTGCAGTATAGAATTCATACTATCAATACCATTATAAGAAAATCCCCAAAGCATCTCCCTTTTACCGGCTCCAATCTTTTCCAAGACTACCGGATTGAAACCCCTTCTAACTGTCTGGAGCATATTAATTATTCGCAGTACTTCCGACTCCTTCGAGCTTTCACCCCTTTTATTGAAATAGACAGAAATCCTATTCAAAAAACTATTGAAACGTGTATCAAAATCGAAGGATTTCTCATAATATAATTTTTGCACCTGATTAAATTCTGCGAAAAACTCCTCAATTACTTGTACCTTATTATGAATAAACTCCTTCATCTATTCAAATACTATTTCTTCAATTATTTGACCGTTACTATCCTTAAAGGTTGTTATCCTTATCCCTTCCTCCTCCATCTCAATATGAAGGTTAATAAACAACTTCTCCTTGTCTTCAACCCCCGAAGTGTTGGGGTCAATATAGATATCCTTAAGCTTGGTGGCCACTACTGAATAATTTTCAAGTATAGCCTCATTAAGTATTCTCTTCATTTCAAGAGTCTCATTTTTATCAGATCCATCCTGAGGTCTGAATACACCAGCCTGCAATGATTTTATATATGGAGTGAAATCGATTTTTTTCAATTCATCGCCAACATTCCCTACAAACTTCTGATCTCTGTTTTCCAGTTTCTTAAAAAGCTGATTAAACTCAACATTCTCAATCTGAGCCAGTGTAACTGTTGGGATATTCATATTCTTTGCAAAGTTTACACTATTTATTTTCTCGTTAATCTCTTTAAGTATTTTAGTACTGTTGAATTTGAAATCATATTTAGTATCAGCATCAATATCACTCACCTTCAAAGGTATATCCATTTTGATAGAAGGAAATGCGAACCTTGGAGCCTTAAAGAATTGCAGATACTCATGCTTAGCATACTCCTTTGCCATCAGAACAGATTTCTCGTCCGCTCGTTTACGAGCCTGGATTATCTCGCTGTAGAGATAATCCAGGTAATCAGAAAGTTTAATCATCACACTAACTTGTTGAACCCAATAATCCCAAAACTCTTTCCAAACCGGCAGGCATTTCATCATTTGTTGCCCTTACCTTAACCCCCAGAGAGTACTCCTTTTCAATTTTTATACCTGTACTGGAAGATCTCTTGTAAGATACATCAACTTTAAACTTAACAGGACCAAATCCTCCTGAAGCACCGGCACTAATACCAAATTGATCACTTACATTCTTAGTATAAGTAGAATTAAGCTTCACATTAAAATCAACTTCCACTGATTCTATTCTAAAGCTGGGAATATTCAGTAGTGCAATAAACGGCACATTGATTTCAGTGTCCTCCACAATTGTAGGGCTTGAAGAACTGTTGTCCGGATCATAGTCCGGATTAGGCACATTCCTCTTATACTTGAAGTTTGCCATTCTAAGCTCACTATCCCCACTTTCATTTTCTTCAAATCCAACCTCTTTTATAAAACTAACCGTGCTGATTGATGCATTCGACTGAGCCTGAACACAAGCATCAAGCGGTCCCCCAATAATTGTCGCAAAGTCGATACTGCCCAATTCCGCTGCAAAGCCTCCATCAGAAACGTCAGAAGTTGAAAAAAGAAGATTATCATCTGCCATTTGTCCAAATATCAACTTCAACGTATCCTTAGATACACTTGTAAGGGTAGTTTCCCATTTAGGGTCATATCCGCTTTTAAAGCTTTCAACTATTGCTAAAATCTCATCTTTCTTGAGCTCTTTAAGCTCACCAATCTCCACTCCGCTTATTTTCTCATAAACAGTAGGAGAAATTGCATCCTTCAATCCGGACAGCAATTCAATCAATTCATTCTTAGTTTTTCTACTGTTGTCTTTTTCCAAGACAGACTTAATTGTTTCCATACGCGCATTAATTTTTAAATAAGAAATTCTATCAAAAAAGTAGTTTATGACTAAAAGAAATGTCAGCTCACTAATGCAAACATAATGGATACAGAGAAAAAGTGTTATGAATATCTTTCCAAATAATTGTACTTTTCAAGCGTTAACAACTGAGTGTTTTTGACCTATTATTGCATTCTAAACACAATACATGCTGGTTAACAGAACATTGCGAATGCAAATTTAATTTGACAATCTACGAAACTGAGAAGGAGATAAACTGGTCATTTTCTTAAAAGTTCTGGAGAAATAAGCAATATCAGAGTATCCACACTCTTCGGCAATCTGTCCAATAGGTCTGTTATCAGTTGCCAGTTGTCTTTTTGCATATTCTATTTTATGCTTAGTTATAAATGTAGAAGGAGTGTAACCCGAAACAGCTGCTAATTTCCTGTTAAGCTGCGAACTGCTTATAGCCAACCTCTCGGCAAGAGATCCGGTTGAAAACTCAGGATTATCCATCTCATCATAAACAATATCGGTTGCTTTTTGCAGAAACTCAAAATTAAGATCCTTCTCAGGAACCTCCGCTTTGTTCATAATAAGATTCCTGTATTTCTCTTTAAGCAGTCGCCTGTTTTCAATCAATGTTTCAATCTGCACCAGCAGCTCCTCAAAATTAAAAGGTTTCTTTATATATGCATCAGCACCATACTTTACCCCTTTAATCCAATCCTGTCGGCTACTTTTTGCAGTAAGCAATATAATAGGTATATGATTAAGAAGAGACGAACTTCTTATATCATTACACAAAGTAAGTCCGTCTTTAACCGGCATCATAACATCAGATATTATAATATCGGGGATTACCTCCATCGCAAGCTCAAAACCCTCACTACCATCACGGGCAGTTATAACATTATATTCAGGAGGAAGTAACGATTTCAAGTACAAAAGCACATCATCGTTATCTTCAATTAAAAGAATAGAATAATTATAATTATGAGCTTGCTCAGTCTTTTTACTATCCCTTTCAGCCTCAGAAATATCTTTGAATGGTTTCTTACCTTTTATATTTATAAAATCAAAGATAGTTTTATCCTCATTTGGCTTCCATATAGGCAAATCTATCTCCCTATTTTGGTATTGCGGAAGTCTCACAGTAAACCTTGCACCTTTATTTTCTCTGCTCTCTACCTCAATCTTGCCATTCATATATTCAACCATCTTATACGTATAGCTTAGCCCGATTCCACTACCCGAATTCTTATCAGACTGCTCACCCTGATAAAACAGATTGAAGATATGTTCAAGATCATCCTCATTAATACCAACACCCGTGTCAGTTACATTTATCGAAACTTGTCTGTTTTTCAGTTTACTTACGTATATATTAATCTCTTCACCCGAAAAACTATACTTTATAGCGTTCGAAAGTAAATTTTGCACAATATCATTAATATACGATGGTACGAATTCCATCTCAATCGACTCATCTCTACATGTAAAAATAAGTTTAAGATTCTTACTCTTGGCATAGAGCTTTAGTGAATCAATAATCAGCCTAACAAACAGCACAATATCCCCTTTATACCATTCAGGATTATCCATGCCTGCATTAATTTTAGACATATTAAGAAGCTGATTAACCAGTTTCATCAAATTACTTCCCTGTCTTTCAATAGCTTTCATGAAAGATGCCGTCTCATCCTGATCAAGATCGGAAACTGTCTGCATATGCTTACTCAACCCTAATATTACAGTCAGCGGAGTCCTGAACTCATGCGTAATATTTGTAAAAAATGTATTTCTAAGCTGATTAAGATTTTTAAGAATTCTGTTACTCTTAGTACGCTGAACATAAGCAAAAAGAAGAGAACCGGACAATAATACAAGCATTAGCAAAGTGACTATAGAAGCGCGAATAATAGTTCTCTTTTGCTTAATCTCCATCTCATTTCTTAAATTAAGCTCAGCAATATATCCCCTATTCCTATCCCTCTCATAATTCATTCTAAGGTCAATAACCTTATTAAGCTTCTGCATATTCTGGATACTATCCTCATACATCTTAATGATTTTAAAGTTCTCCAAAGCAGACTCAAAATCCCCTATTTCAGTATAATATTGATGTTTAATGTTA
>CAZYNA010000104.1:0-5868 GCA_964648775.1 uncultured Proteiniphilum sp.
TCGGTTTGCTCAGTCTTGGTAGGCATACCGGTCGACGGACCACTTCTCTGAACATCAATAACCACCAGCGGCAACTCAGTCATAACTGCCAGACCCAAAGCCTCACTCTTAAGCGAAAGACCCGGTCCTGAAGTTGAAGTAGCAGCAAGTCTTCCTGCAAAGCTTGCACCAATTGCAGAGGTAATACCTGCAATCTCATCTTCCATCTGCAAAGCCTTCACGCCCATATCTTTTCTGTTAGACAGCTCATGCAGTATATCTGTTGCCGGTGTTATCGGATATGATCCAAGAAATAGTTCAACACCAGCTTTTTCAGCTGCAGCAATCAGTCCGTATGCCGTTGCCGTATTTCCGTTTACATCTGTATAAAAACCTTTGCTTGCCTCAATTGCATCAACTCTATATGTTGAGGCGGTAAGCTGAGTATTGTCTCCGTAATTGTAACCATCGGTTAAAGCCTTTATATTTGCTTCCACCAGTTTGGGTTTTCTGGCAAACTTCTGCTCAAGAAGCATATCGGCTATCTCCAGCGGTCGGTTAAACAGCCAGCATACAATGCCGAGTGCAAACATATTCTTACTTCTGAGAATCTCCTTATTATCCAGTCCGGAATCCTCAAGTGAAGCTTTTGTCAGAGTTGTAATATCCACGCCAATTGGTTGAACGTGCCCAAGATTCAGCTCCTCAAACGGATCTTCCGTTTCAAAGTTTGCTTTAGTTAAATCTCTTTTCTTGAAAGAATCATTATCAAAAATTACAATAGACCCCTTTTTCAGGAAAGCAGCGTTCACTTTCAATGCCGATGGGTTCATTGCCACCAGCACATCAGCCTTATCGCCGGCGTTATATACATCTTTTGCACCAATACGCACCTGAAATCCCGAAACCCCGTGAAGTGAACCCTGAGGCGCACGGATTTCGGCAGGGTAGTCTGGGAAAGTAGAAATTTCATTCCCGAAAATAGCCGAAAGGGTAGAGAAAAGCGTGCCCGAAAGCTGCATTCCATCACCCGAATCACCCGAAAAGCGTATGGTAACTTGTTTAATATCAGTAATAATTCTGTTTGTTGACATAATTTTTTGTGGGGTTATTAACATTTTCATCTACAAATATCCTATTCTCTACCCAATCAAGGGCGGAGTAAACGAGTTATAGATGAAATTTAAGCGGATAATCATATAAATCAATATACAAAGTAATGAATTAGTTGTATAAAAAACAAATATTCAACTTTTGTAAATCAAAAATACTGTCGGTTTTTTATGCATGTCCGGCAAATTCCCTTTCCACTGTTTAATAGTTTTCGTAACTATAAACTCATCATCGCATGAAATGTTCATTGCAATGCATAGTTGAGTTTGCGGTTTACAGTTCTGAAGCAGGTCTTCGGCAAGTTTTTGATTCCGGTATGGTGTTTCAATAAAAATATGTGTCTGATCTTCGCTATATGAGCGAGCCTCATACTGCTTAATCTTCTTAATTCTGTCTCCCTGATCGATTGGCAGGTATCCGTTAAAAGCAAAGCTCTGCCCGTTAAATCCCGATCCCATCACTGCCATTAGTATTGATGAGGGACCAACAAGCGGTACCACTTTATATCCCTGTTGCTGTGCAATTGCTACTACTTCTGCTCCCGGATCTGCAACACCCGGGCAGCCTGCTTCAGACATCACACCCATATCTTCACCTGTTTTAAGCGGTGCAAGATAGCCTGATATATCTTTCTTCTCGGTGTGTTTATTCAGTTCGTAAAACGTTAGTGAATCAATATCAATATCCGGATTACATTTTTTCAGAAAACGACGTGCCGAGCGAACATTCTCAACAACAAAATACTTTAGCCCCGATATAATCTCATTGTTGTATGAAGGAATAACCCGCTCAACCGATGTGTCTCCAAGCAGAACGGGAATTAAATAGAGAGTATTCATCTTATTATTACCTGTTTCTGCTATTTTGTAGCTGCAATCACTCCCCTGAAGTAGCCTATAGATTCAGCAATTCCCTGAAGAGGATCTTTCATATTTCGTTCGTGTTCCAGACTGCAAACACCTGTGTATCCTACCTCACGAAGCATCTTTACAAAGGCCGGAATATCTATAATTCCCCTTCCAATCTCCACAGAGTATCCCTCTTTAGTTGCTCCGGTAACATCTTTAATATGAATGTCAAATACCCGTGTGTGATATTTTTTTAAATCTGCCACCGGGTCTTTCCCGTTTCTCAGATCGTGACCAATATCAAGACACATACCAATTCTCGGATCAAGGTCCTTCACATTTTCCCATACATCATCAGCATCGGGGTAGAGCTCAATATCCGGACCATGCAAATGTATTGCATAATGCATATCATATTCTTTAACCTTCTCATCCACATACGGAAGAAGTTCGTAATTTGGAACTCCCACTATTAGTTTCACACCCACCCGTTTGGCGTATTCAAATGCCTGGTCCACATCTTCTTCAGAACGCATGTAGATTGGTCCCACCGCATAACCGGTAACTCCTTTCGATGCAAGCTTTGCATGAAATTCAGCAATCTGCTGCTCATCACTGTTCAGAGGTAAGTGAAAATCTTTAATACACAAATATTTCACATCACATTTCTCCATCATATCCAGAGTCTGGTCGAGGTCGAAACTAACAAAAGTATATCCTGCCATTCCAACTTTAAAAAGTTCTGATGTCTCAGGTGCAGGCTGGGGGTCCGGACGGTTCTGACTAAAAACTGCTGATACTGCTATTATCATTCCGACAATGAAAATTATTATTCTTTTCATGATTAAAAAATTATTATCTGTTGTGTATATAAACAAAGGTAGTGATTTAAAGCAAACAGCGGAAGTGATTTTTGCAAAATACTTTTAACTTTGTAAGTAAAAGATATAAGAAATGAATTTGCCGGGCGACTTTATACAATCTGTTGATTCAATCCTTGGTGATGAGTCGGGTCTGCTCCTCTCCGCACTTTCCGAAGAGGCACCGGTATCTGTGCATATAAATCCCTTTAAGTATAATAGAAACCCGATGGAGTTCCCGATCGGTACTGAGAAGGTATATTGGAATGATAATGGCTTTTATCTGAAAGAGCGACCGGCATTCACATTCGATCCTCTGTTTCACAGCGGCTACTATTATGTACAGGAAGCCTCATCAATGTTTGTGGAGTATGTCGTGAAGAATCTTGTTTATGAGCCGGTAACATGTCTCGATCTAAGCGCTGCACCCGGTGGCAAGTCGGTGGGACTCCTCTCTGCCCTGCCCGCAGGAAGTCTCCTCGTCTGCAACGAGCTAATCAGGCAACGTGCAAATGTGCTCTCAGAAACAATTACAAAGTTTGGTGTTCCCAACGCTGTTGTTACTAATAATTCTCCGGGTGATTTCCGTGATATCGAAGACTTTTTTGATGTTATACTGATTGATGCCCCCTGTTCGGGCGAGGGAATGTTCCGAAAGGATGAGATTGCCATAGAGGAGTGGAGCACTGATAATGTGCAGATGTGCGCAGCAAGGCAAAAGGATATCATTAATGATATTTGGGGTTCCTTAAAAGATAACGGATTAATAATATACAGCACTTGCACCTACAATATATCAGAGGATGAGGAGAATGCTGAGTGGATAGCAAACAGTCTTGGTGCAGAGTTTATTACTATAGAAGTAAACCCGGAGTGGGGCATATCTCCATCCTTAAAAAATGACGTTACGGGTTATCGGTTCTTTCCATATAAAACAAGAGGAGAGGGGCTATTTGTCACTATTTTAAGGAAGCGCGGGCAAAGCTACTACCCTTCAAGCCAAAAAGATAGCAGGGTGTATAGCAAAAAGAGGACAGGCAAATCTGATTTCACTTTCTTAAAAGATACTTCACAATATAAGAAATTGCTACTGTATCCCGAAAAGTATAATTATCTATTGCTCGAAAACAGAGTTGTAGCCTTTCCGAAAAATCTGACAGATAATAACTTAATGCTGCATAAAGCACTTAGGGTAGTTTCTCAGGGTATTTTGCTTGGTGAACTTAAGGGTAAAGATTTCATACCATCACAATCGCTTGCAATGAGTATACATCTAAATCAGTCCACTTTTAACTCATACGAACTTACATACGATGATTCAATTGCATATCTTAGAAATCAGGCGATTCAACTTACTGATGCTCTAAAAGGTTTCATTGTTGTAACTTACAAAAACGAGCCACTTGGCTTTGTTAAGAATCTGGGCAACAGGGCAAATAATCTATACCCAAAAGAGTGGAGAATCAGAAGCGGTCACCTGCCCGAAAATGCAACAACAATTTTGTCTGGTAACTCAAAATAATAAATATGTCACTCTTCCATGCGCGCAAGTCGCTCACATATCTGTTTATAGCTGTTGCAGTGGTAGTCGCTTTCTTATCACTGATACTGTCAAACAGTCTGGTTAACAGGCTCGCTGAAGAGGAACGGAGTAAAATAGAGATATGGGCAATGGCAACAGAATCTATTGCCGCAGAAGGTAATATAGATCTCTCGCTGGTGCTTAAAATAATGCAAAGCAACAGTACGATACCGGTAGTTCTTTATGATAAGTCAACCGGTGAGTTGCAGTCGCACAATATTAAATTACCCGGCAAAAATGTGGATCAGTTTCTTAGAGACAAGGCTGATAAATTTAGTCAGCGCCATGCTCCCATCACACTTCACGAAACAAACCAAATCCTTTACTACGATGATTCATATACCCTAAAGCAGCTGCAGATCTATCCCTACATTCAGTTGATTGTGATAGCCCTGTTCGTCGGACTCGCATTCTTTGCCCTCAACCGGTCGGGTCGTGCAGAGCAAAACAGAGTATGGGTAGGTTTGTCTAAAGAGACTGCCCATCAGCTTGGCACTCCAATATCATCACTTATGGCCTGGCTTGAATACCTTAAACTTAAAAATGTAGATCCTGAATTGCTGGCAGATATAGAAAAGGATGTAAACAGGTTAGAGGTTATTTCCGATCGGTTCTCAAAAATCGGGACTGATGCAGATTTGGTTACTACCGACTTCAATTCTTTCCTCCAAAACTCACTCGAATATATGCGGCGTCGCATCTCCACAGAGGTAGAAATCATTTCAAACCTCCCTGACCATCCCGTTATGGTACCGCTCAACGAACCACTTTTTAGCTGGGTAATTGAAAATCTGACAAAGAATGCTGTTGATGCAATGCAGGGCAAGGGAACCCTCACTTTCTCGCTATCAGAAGAAAAAAACAGCATCTGTTTAGACATTATCGATACCGGCAAAGGCATCCCTAAATCCAAATTCAAAACCATCTTCTCCCCCGGCTACACCACCAAAGAACGCGGCTGGGGCCTCGGACTCTCCCTCGTTAAACGTATAGTTGAAGTCAGCCACAACGGAAAAATCTTTGTCAAAGAATCTGAGATAGCGAAAGGAACTGCTTTTAGAGTGAAACTGAGGAAAAGGTGATTACTGGATTAATTAATCCAACTGTATTTTTGTTATTTAACTTTATTATGACTGATTTTATCAAACTAATATTATGACTAATGTATTTAATAATAGAGATGCAGCTATGAAAAAGAGTATTAACTATTTATTTTTATTTTTATTTGCCCTGTTTTTATTCTCTTCCTGTGAAAAAGAAAACTCTAAAGATGAGTTTTCTCATCTGTATGGCATAAATCTTATGAATATTACTATACCATATTTTAACTTCCGTATTGAGTCTGAACTTATTTACATATATCGAAATGGAGAAGTGAAATATCTCTTTACTTACGAAATAAAAGATGGAATAATTATTACAGATACAGACTGTAAACGGTAATTAAGAATGCAGCATTTTCGGTAATCTCGAGTGCAGCGTTTTT
>CAZYNA010000105.1:0-5721 GCA_964648775.1 uncultured Proteiniphilum sp.
ACTTCAGCAGCCGGTCCGGTTCCCGCCAGTGCTTCCAGACCACTCAGGACACCGCCTGCCCATCCAGTCACATTCCCCACGGTGCCTTCCCATATGGCCCCACCCATATCAGATAATACCTGGTTGACAGCAGATCCGGCACTGCTGCCAGACCACTTATCCCAGAGGGTGTCTAGGGCGGTGCCAGCCCGCTCGCTCCATTCTATCAGCTCCATCATGCTGTCAGCCATGCCAGTGAGCATTGTGGTAGCCCCTGGGACGGCTATCTGGCCTAGCTTGGTGAGACCTACCTTGGCAGTTTCGATGACGCGATCAAGTTGCTTATTGGCGTCTGCTGCCACCATCTCCCAGGACTTGCGGAGGTTGGCGTCATCGCCGAAGCCCTTGGCGTATTCGGCACGGGTCTGCTTGATCTTCTCTCGGGCTTTGTCTTGCTCTTTGGTGAGGAGCTTCATGGCCTCCATGCCGGACATGCCGAACTTTTTGTAAGCCTGGGCCTGTTCTGCTAGAGGGAGCTCGCCTATTGCCTCTGCCAACTGGAGCATGGTTCCAACCGCGTCCTCGTCCAGCATCTGGTTAAGACCGGCTGTATCGGTCCCGATGATTTTGGATACGCCCCCACTGTTATCAAGTTGTGCATATCGAACTGCGTCTTTGAGCATCTCGCCAGTATGCTCGCCGGACTGGCCTGTTGCGATGATGACCCCGGACAGAGCCATCCAATCAGCGTATTGCTCTTCTGTAGGCGTTATGGACTTGAGGGTTGGACCGATTTTGTCCATTGCTGCGATGATCTGGTATTCTTTGGCGGGCATGGAGTCCGCCAGGGAGTTGATGGCAGAGCCTGTCTTCATGACATACTCTTCCCAGCCCATCACTGCCTGGCCCTGAGCCCTCCTCTGATCGTTGAAAGATTCGAAGACCACGCTACCCATATGGCCAAAGCTATCGGCAGTCGTCGCGGCGTCCATCTTGAAAGCTCCCGCCGCCATGGTCACGGCTTTTGAGAAGCCTACAATTTCCTCACGCTGCTGTTTTGTTGTTCCGCCCAGGCCCACGCCCATCGAGCCTGCCTGCTCAGCCATGCCGGTAGTGGCTTCGGCGGTTAACCCCATCTCCATCTGGAGCTTTTGCAGATCGTGCCCCAGAGAGACCAGATCCTGGCCGACCAGGTTGGTGGTCTTGCCTACGCCTACCATCATGGTGTTGTAGTCCATGGCCATCTTGGTAGCGGTTCCCATACCAACAGCCAGACCGCCTACGGCTAATGTGGCAGGATTCAGGGCAGCCGTGAGAACATTGGCATACCCAGCGGCTGGCCCAAATGTATTCGCCAGGTCACCGGCGAGCACGTTTTTGAAGCCACGGCCCATCGAAGAAGCGGACCTATTGACATCCCTCTCCATGCCGGACAGGCCGGCCTTAACACCGTGATCAGCGAAATAAGCGCCAACTTCTACTCTGCCAACTTCCACAATACCTCACCTAAATTATTCAGCGAATGTCTTCAGGCCATGTTTTTCGGCCAGTTTGTTAATATTTTTAATAACGATCTTGGAGACGGGCTTCTGCTCACCGAAAATAGTATCCCTGATATCGCCCAGATCTTTTGAACGACTCAACGCCGCCGACAGCCAGCCAATCCTCTCGGCCAGGTTGTTCATGCGCTGAATCTCTTGGGACTGATGAAAATAGAGGGCGTCCAGCTCGTTTGGAGCCAGTTGCCAGAATTCCCAGGGCTTGAGCCCCAGTTCAACTAATCCTCGGTAGATGGCTCTTTCCCAGTAGTCTCCTTTTCCTCTTCCATCTTTTTCCGGTAGGCCTCGATCGTCTCCGGCATCATCTCGATGTTCTGGATCTGTCTCATCTTCCAGGTTTCCAGCTGCAAAGGGTTTGAAGCAGCCAGCCATGCCCCGAACACCACTCTTTGCAGATCCAGATGGGTCAGGTTGGACATGTTCACGGCCTTCTTGGCGTCTGCCTTATCATCCAACGCCCGGATTACGCTCTCCAAAGCCATCTCCAGGATCGTGAGGTTGTCGATATAGCCGCCCAGAATGTCGGCCATCTCCAGCTTGACCGGCAGCTTATTGCCCTTAGCATCCACGGTCTCGACTGCCAGTTTCTCTTTGATCAGATACTCTCGGGCCTTCCGCTCGAAGTCGGCCATGGCCTGGAGCGTCCACTTGATCTTTCTGGGCTTGTCAAACTCCACTTCAAATACTTCTCCGGGACGGATATTTTCTAGATCGAACATTTTTATATGCACCTTCGCATGAATACGAATTTGGATAAGCAAATCATAGGTTATTGATAGGTATTTATGATTATAAAAATAACTGTATCAAATAGCCTCTTCGGGCTCTTTGGCAGTCCTCTTTTTTGTGGTTGTCTTTGTGGTCATGGCGGCGATCTCCTCCTTCTCAGAGTCATCGAGTTCTGCCTGACAGACTTTCCCACAGTTCGGGCATGTAAATTTCATCTTGTTTCCTCCTTACAACTTCACGTAGTAGCATTTGCCGTATCCCTGAATATCCAGGGGTTCTTTGGTGAGTTTGTTCCAGCCGATGGACGGATCAACGGCAGTGATATGGCCCAGCCCCTCAAAGAGGATTTCCGATCCCGAGCTATCATCCATGTAGGCCCTTACCAGCATCTTCTCGCCGTTGCACATCCGTGTCACCCAATCAGGATTCACGGCTCCGGACAGATGGGTATGGGCCATCACCGCAGGCGTGCCTGTGCCATCGTCACCAGTCTTGAGCGATACGTCCTCCAGAAGGTGCATCACGGCCTCATTGGTCTGCAGCACTGTGATAACATCATTGGTGGTGCTGGTCACCACGCCGGCACCGTCTGTGCCCAGCTGGACGATTATGTCAGTCCCATTCTCAACTGAGACAGCCAGCGTTTTGCTGAGCCCGCCCAGAGTCTCAAAACTGATTAAATGACCGGGTGTGCCGCTATCTCGCGCCGTGAGCCTTATGTCGTTGTCGTCGCCGGCAAACGCGGTTTCCAGGTAGGCATTGACCCAGGTCTGGTTGCGGTCGGCGCTCAGGGTCCAGGACTCGCTTATGATCTCGGGTTTGGCTGCCGTGTCCCCGAACTGCGCGCCTTCCTCGGTGGCAAATTTGATTGATAGATCCAGGCCCTGACAGCCCAGGACCTCAGCAGCTGCAAAGTAGTCAAAGTCTGCTGTGACGGCTCCGGCGGGGACATCCCCGAGGAGGACCCGCCCCCCGGTATAATCTATAGCCACTGGTGTTACTGGCGTGGCCCCGTCGTATATCACAGGCGCAACAGATGGGTCCCACCATGATTTAGCTCCTGCCGTGACTCTCCACCACATAGTAGAGCCCATGCGGGACATAGCCTCCCCAGATGCTGAAGAGGCGGCATCTGTGGTTTTCATGAATAGGGCCGCCAGGCTTCCTGATCTCAAAGTCATTTCGTCCTCCTAAAAAGTTTTGAAGGTTCAGAGGTTGGTAGCAAACGGCCAGGCACCATGAGTTGCGAAGCTATAGCTCACGTCCGCTGCCGGGGTATCCCACTTGGGCGAGGGGCTAACTTCTGTTAGCACTGCAGCCCCGGACCAGCCCACCGCAGAGCCACCTCCTTTGGTGCCGCTGGCGATGATGGTCATGGCAGCTATCTTGGCCGGAGTGTTCAGCACTGCCAGCACCGCAGTCTGGCCGGTATCTTCGGGAGAGAACTTGCCCCTCACGGTGAACTGGCCGGAGAATACGCTTGGCAAAGGTTCTTCGGCAGTGTCTCCGAATGATGCGGTCTCCTCAGTCTTCACGGTAAACCGGGGGTCCATCTGGTTCATTTCTCCAATCAAATCAGAGCCTATGTAGACTCTCCATCCGCTTCCTGGTTTTAGTGTCAATAAAACTCCTTAAATTAAGTAAGTCTCCACATCGAAACTGAATTTGAATCTCGACGTGGTTTCATCTCTCCCCAGATAGGAGATATGACTGGTAATCGTCCGGGCCCTCACGCAACCGGACAAATTGAGGTTATCGACGAACAGCTGCCGAAGCTCTTCGGCAGTAGCCTCCGCGTCTTCTAGATCATCGTCAAAGACCATGATGGTCAGTCGGGGCCTGTCGTGTGGCGAGCTTCCAAAGTGCCCATCGGGCTGATAACCACCGGACGGAATTATTACGATCTGCGAAGCGGGGCTGCCCGGTCCGGTGTCCTGCAGCTCGTATATTGAAATGTTCGAATACCCGAGGTTGGTCAGGTACGACCTTATAGTATCTGAGATTAGCTCGACCATGTTACACCTTCAGTTTTGCCTGAACTTTCTCAGAAATCCTGTTAGGTAGCTCGCCCATATGCTGCTCAAAAGCTTTTGATATCCAGTGATCAGTGCCGATTGTATGTTTGAGGCTGGCGTCGTTGTGTTGCCTCTCTGCATATGGTGCAGCCGGTCCACCAGCGCCCAGGGTGACACCCCTTTCGACCCTCCGCACGGCATGGGTGGATCGCAGTGTGCCCCATTTCTTTGGACAGTTTTCTACCGCGTTTGTCCTCACTGGTTCGTACATCCAGCTCTCGATGCCATCCAGGGCCCCCTCTTCGACCAACGCGGGCACTTGATCGCCTTTCCACGAGACAACTACCCGGATCTGAGCAGGCATATGAGTTCCTCACAGACGACTCGGGGACGTTGCGATATTTCCAGATAACACCAGATCCTCTCATTGGTTCTTATGATCGGGCCTTTCAAAGCCACCCCCCCGAGATCCTTTTTGAGTTCGGCTATCTCTTCGGGTCCCAACTGAGAAATGTAAATCTCGTTGAACTCTATGCCATATCGACCAAGCCACCCGACAATCATTTTCTTGTAATGATCGTCCGGGCCATTGGTGATAAGATCAATCTTTATAGATCCACCTCCAAAATGCGGCAGGCGACTACAAGAAAATGACTAAACCGTACAGGCCTTTGCCGCCGTCGTGTTTGGATATTCTCAGTATGTTATGCCGCGTCCCATCGACCTCCAGCTGGTCCCGGTCAGACAATACCACCGAGGCATCACAAAAAACCTGGATCTCGGAGTCTACTTGGGTGCCGTTTTGGTAGAGGGTCTTTGTGCTCTCCACCTTGAAACATGAAAATTCGTCTCCCTCCTGGTAGGTCACACTTTTGCCATTGTTTGATTTGTATGCCCATATCTTAGCGGTTGAGTTCATCAGATCCTTGAAGTCGTTGAGGAGCGTTCTGCCCATCTATGCCTCCTCATCCTCGGTATCTTCTGGATCGTCAGAGCCCGGCGAATGTGTATCCAAAGAAAAGATGTTATCATAATCGCTCATCTCCTCGTCCGGAGCTGCCGTAATCACAGAAGTCTCGCTTTCCAGCCTGTCAGCTAGGCCATTGTAGAAATTGACAGTCCCAGAATAATCAATGGACAGCGGACCAATCCGTCTATTTCCCATCATGCTGAACTTCGCTGCTAGACCACGGGCCAGCATTATCGCAGCCTGATATTTATCGTCCGAATATAGACCCAGAGCCGAATTGATCTCGGTGTCCGACAGAATGAAGTCGGTTGAATCGGTATCTTGAAGGGTAAACCTTATCCAGTCTTTGCTGTCACTGAGATCTCCGCCATAACTATCTACCATGATGATTTTCCTCCGATCGGCCTAAAGCATCACGATTTCCAACGATTCGTTCCACTCGATCAAATTATTGTCATAGTCCAAGATG
>CAZYNA010000106.1:0-5620 GCA_964648775.1 uncultured Proteiniphilum sp.
TAGCAAACAATAGCAACAAATGATGATATTACTGTGTAATTCATCTGCTATTTAATATTTTTAAATGAAATCATCTAAGATTCTTAAGTAGTATTTAAAATATGATTTAATTGGTTCTAGTCTATACCAGGTCTGGTATTACATCATGTTTTGTTGAGGAGATACCAGACTTGGTATAGACTTGGTATAGTATGTGTACCGACTTGATGTCCGCTAAAAGTGCAGATAGTTTAGTATGATTAGTATTTCTTCCACTAAAGATATAAATTACGGTATCAATTCCCAGTTCTCTGCCGGCTTTGATTTCTGAGTTTATATCCTAAAAGTCGCCATTGAATCTACCATCCTTTTCTATGAGATTAAACAGATCTTTAAACAATGTTGTGCTAATTGAGGAGACGGAGTATATAGTATTGTCTAAAATCGACTCTGGAGGGAACTTATAAACGAGATCTGTTTGCAGACTTTCGTTAGTTCCCTCCAGAGATTTTGTGTAAATTATAAACCAAAATATCTTATGAAAAGTTCTACAAAAAAGTGGTGCTTTAAAATAGATTAATCATTATTAACCGCATTGTTCTAATTAAGTAATTTTGCTTATATTTGTAGGACACTACAAAATATAATATCAAATGAAGACAAAAACGTACCTTATAATCGTTGTCGCTTTATTATTATCGATGAAGGCACTGTCGCAAAATGATTCGCTGCGAAAACAAATTATGAATTATGAACGGGTGAGCTACGAATTTCTTCATAACGGGAGAAGAATGCTGCAGGAGTGTATTGAAAAGGATGATTTCGTGAAAGCTAAGGAGGTTAAAGATCTGTTATTGAGCGATAATAATGGAAATGTGTATAATACTTTTTACCCGAACGAGTATATATTTATTCTGTATTGGACTAATGAGTATAGTGAGCTTCTGGATTTTATTATGCATGTTAATTATTTACATCCGATGGCTAATTCAGTAATGGATATTGCTGCTGAGGACGAACTGTTTTATACGCTGAAGGACAAATCTGTTGCCAATAAGCATATTCTTATTGATAACATTGAAAGTGGAAATATTTCTGAAATGGATAAGGACTTTCTTGTTTTGCATCTGGAAGATATGCTGAGATCGGATTTGGACAGCAGGGATATACATATTGATGCACCACATACTGAATATGTTAATAATCTTGCGGATGACTTTTTGGAAAAATACCCTGATAGTCCTTATGAGTTTACAATCAGAGAAAGCATAAGATATAAGTTTGAACCCGCTCCTTTTACATATCATCTGGATTTTTTGGGATTTGGTGCAGTAGTGCCGGGAGGTAACCTTGGCGGTAATATAAATGGAGGTGTTGCAATGGAGATGGCTTTGGATTTGCGCTTTAAAAGGTTTGTAACTATTATTGGAGGTGGATTATCAGCTCATTCTGTTAAATATAATGTGAGCTATAATGGTGGAAGATGGTATGAGGGTTCTGACGTTGGACATAGTGTTTTTTATTTGAATGTGGGTGCATTGCTTGCCGATGATGAAAGCATCAGCTTTTACCCGTTTGCGGGTTTTGGATATGGTGGATTTACTTCGCAGGATAATTATAGCAACCCTTCTTCATGGTTTCCTCAACTGGGTGTTGGAGTGGATTTTAAGTTGAAAAGATCGCATTTTAATCCTTATTACGGATCAAACTCATCTTCAAGAATTAGCGTAAGATATGCATATAGAATGCATGATTACGGCACAGAATCAAGCGATTTGGAGGGTGGCAGTCATACCATTACCATATCGTGGGGAATTGGGAAAACTACGAGAAAAAGGGTTTGGTAGAAACTTCTACTGCTCCAAAAACTCCAGTAATGGCTTTATAAATAGCTCAAAAGACTCAATATGTGGTAAGTGACCAATATCATCCAGCTCAACAAGCCGGGAGTTGGGGATTCTTTGTTGTGTTTCTTTTCCTAAATATTGATATAGCCCCATTTTTTCACGCACAGCCTCATCTTTAACATTATTCTTACCAATTGCTGTACGGTCTCTCGTGCCAATTATCAAAAGTGTGGGTGCTTTTATATTCTTAAATTCATACATCACGGGTTGAGTGAAAATCATATCTGAAGTCTGTGCGTTATTCCATGCAACAATTGGATAGTCGGGGTGTTCAACCCATCCGGTTAACAGATATACCCATTCATCATATTCAGGCTTCCATTTGTTATCGTAATAAAACCCTAATTGATAGTCTCTTGTGGATTTATAAGAAGCTTTAAGTTCATTTTCGTAGTTCTGATCTATGGATGTATATGGTGCAACTACCTTCCAGTCTTCGAGCCCTATTGGATTCTCTAACACCAGCTTATCAACCGTTTCGGGATACATCAGAATAAAGCGTGTTGCCAGCATTCCTCCCATTGAGTGCCCCAAAACTGCAACTTTATTTAGTTCTAACTGGTTTAGCAGTTCTTTTATATTTTGTGCCAATTGCTGAAAAGAGAATTGATACCCGATGGGCTTAGAAGATTTACCAAATCCGATCTGGTCGGGAACGACTACTCTGTAGCCCTCACTTATTAGAACATCGACAGTTGTTTTCCAATATGCTCCGTTGAAGTTTTTACCGTGTAATAACACGATTGTCTTTCCGTTGCTATTCTGCGGACTAACATCCATATAAGCCATTTTAAGTTCCTGCTGCTGAGAGTTGAAGTTGAAATATTTCACCTCAAACGGGTACTCATAGTTTGTTAGCATGATATCAAGAACCGGTCGGTCTTGTGCCTTTAGCAGCAAAGGAAATATAAATGCAATAAGTATAAAAATTTGTTTCATTTTTTTCTCTTTTATTTAATTACTTATCTTGTAACTTCTTATATATCACAAATGTTTTAACTTAAAGTGCAATTTATTATTATTTAGAGTTTGAAAATATAAGTAAAATTGTATCTTTGAAAGATACTAAATAAACTCTAAATCATGTTTAAAAGCTGATTTTCTAAAAAATTAAATTGCTATGAGAACTTCAAAATTAATCAATGTGCTTTTACTGCTTGTTATCAGTGGTGTTGTTATGTCTTGCACTATGCAGAATCAAGACACTACAACTACAACTACAAAAACTGAAGTTGAAGTTAGCGACTTCTTGGGATACTGGACTTTCGATATTAATGATAGTTCTGTGGGATGGATTAATATTAAACAGGAGGATGGATTTCTGGATGCTGAACTGATGTGGGGTTTTGGCAATGTTATGTATGGTATGCCCTACGTGTTTATAAAGGATGACAAATTAATTATTGGAAGAGATGAGATAAAAGACATCAAAAACTACCCAACATGGATAGAGGTCAAAACGGAAGGCGACAAGATTTCGGGATATTATCTCAGACCAAGAGTTGATGGTTCCGGTTTGGATTCAATTAAGATTGAAGGTCGCAGAGCTCCCGAGATGCCACCTGCACCTGATTTAAGCAGCATAGAATATGGTGAGCCAATTCTACTTATAGAGGATAACAATAGCATTGCAGGCTGGAGACTAATTGAAGAGAATTTAGCCAATGGCTGGTCGGTAACCAACGGTATTCTTTCAAATAATCCTGTTCAGAAAGAGGGTGAGGATCATATACGTTATGGAAATCTCAGGACTGAGCAGACTTTTGATGATTTTAACCTGACTCTTGAAGTGAGTGTGCCGGAAAGAGGGAACAGTGGGATTTATCTTAGGGGAATGTATGAAGTTCAGGTGTCTGACTCGTATGCGAATCCTTTAAGTGCAGGAGGTAGTTTGGGTGCTATCTACACAAGAATTGCACCTTCAGTTAAGGCAGAGAAACCAACCGGAGAGTGGCAAAAGCTGGATATCACGTTTGTTGACAGGCATGTGACTGTTATACTGAATGATGTAACAACTATTGATAATCAACCTGTTTATGGTCCGACAGGAGGTGCAATTATATCTGACGAAACAGCGCAGGGACCAATCTACCTTCAGGGTGATCACACGGGAGTTTCTTATAGAAATATTGTTTTAACACCAGTAATAAAATAACCCTCTAACATTAGGATCTCATGAAAAATAAAATTAACAGGAGACAATTTATTGGTACTACTGCTATGGCAATTGGCGGACTTACCATTGTTCCTTCGAAGGCTGTATCAGGAATGGGACATATTGCGCCCAGCGACAGGCTTAATGTTGCAGGTATTGGAATTGGGGGTATGGGGCGCGTTGATATTGAAGATATTGCAAAGAGTGAGAATATTGTAGCTCTGTGTGATGTTGACTGGAACAACGGGGTTAATAATGTTTTTAAACTGTATCCGAACGCAAAGAGATATAAGGATTACAGGGTTATGTTGGATACGCAGAAGGATATTGATGCCGTTATAGTTGCCACACCCGATCATACTCACGCAATTATCAGTATGGAGGCTATTAGAAGAGGAAAGCATGTTTATACTGAGAAGCCGCTTACGCATACTGTATATGAGGCGAGAAAGCTGACAGAGGCGGCCCGCGAGCATAAGGTTGCCACACAAATGGGGAACCAGGGACAGGCTGGTGATGGGCCGAGGCGACTGCAGGAAATGATTCATGATGGTGTAATTGGTGATATTACGGAGGTTCATGTTTGGACAGACCGTCCTAACAGGGGTTTGTCTGATACATATTGGCCTCAAGGGGTTAGAAGACCTGTGGATACTCCTCCGGTTCCTGAGTCGCTCGACTGGGATCTATTTACCGGTCCGGCTCCATTGATACCTTATCATCCCTCTTATCATCCTTTTAACTGGCGTGGCTGGCTGTCTTATGGCACCGGAGCACTTGGTGATATCGGTTGCCACTCTTTTGATTCAATATTCAGGATTCTGAAATTGAAATATCCAACTGCAATACAAGGAACCTCTACTTTGGTTAATGGTGAGTCGTTTCCGTTAGGTTCAATGGTTACTTATGATTTTCCTGCACGTGAGGGTATGCCGCCACTGCGACTAACCTGGTATGATGGTGGCTTGCGGCCTCCTCGTTTGGCTGATTTGCCTGAAGGCGTGAAGATGAGAGAAGGTGGGGTTTTGTATATTGGTGATAAAGGGGTTATTTTAGGAGATCAGATTCTTCCTGACTCACTTAACAGCTCTTATATCAAGCCGGAGCCATATATTAAGTCGTCACCCGGCCACAGGCAAGAGTGGATTCTTGCTTGCAAGGGAGGAGATCCGGCCGGTTCTAATTTTGATTGGGCAGGTCCGCTGACAGAAACCGTACTGCTGGGCAATATTGCGCTCAGACCCGAATTGAGAGAGATGCTGAGCACTCAGAACTTACAGTTTGACCCACATAATTTTACATTTACAAATTTACCGGAAGCGGATCAGTTTCTACACTACCAATACAGAGAGGGGTGGAAGCTATGAGATGATAATTTTTTCAGACTAAATACCAATAAATATAAATGGCTCAGCCGGTGAAAATTCTGCTGATGTTTCACCGGCATAAGTTTTATTATCGCTCAAGCTTAACATTTTGGTTGGAGCGTTTTCGCTAAAGTCGATTTTCTTTAAATCCACCCAAAAAGTATTTGGTGTTTTAGTTGTCTCGAAGAAATACATCAGATTCTTCTGATCGG
>CAZYNA010000107.1:0-5554 GCA_964648775.1 uncultured Proteiniphilum sp.
ATTTTAACGCTTAGCAACACAATATATTTAAATTACACTTTGCACCTTTCATGACCGAGAATAACTCATACTTTATTTATATTTTATTCATTTCTGGTTCATACCTCATTCGTACCTGGTTCGTACCTGGTTCGGATAAACCCGAATAAAACACGATTGAGAAGCATATTAAGTCAGTTTCGTTTATGTTTTAAAATCGAAGAAAGTTTTTATAAAATCAGATCAATTAACAAACAGAAATACTTTAACACTCATATTTTAATTATTTCTAACCCGGGAAATTCAATAAACACTCTAAAAACACTACGTCTAGTCAATTACAACTTAATATCAAAAAATGCAAATCAAAAGATTTTCTAAGAATAATAAAATTCAAGGCTCATACCCGCTTCCTTAATTTATTTGTAACATATTTATGTTTTCTTTGTTTAGAAAAACAAGATTGGGAAAAGGTTACAGGCCCAAAAACTAAAGAAAAAACCAATTTATTAATGTTCAAACAAATCAAAAGATTTATGCAAAAAATCCACTTTACGAGTAAGCATCGTATGCTAAAACCATCAAGTATACGATTAACAACTATTTTGATGATGGTTATGTTATTGGTCTCGGTATCAATACCCGGATATTCAAATGAGAACTCTTTAGATGTTGATAATCTGATTCAACAACAAAAGAAACAGGTATCCGGTGTAATTATTGATGAAACCGGTCTGCCGGTTATTGGCGCAAACATTATTGAAGAAGGCACAACAAACGGAACTGTTACAGATCTGGATGGTAACTTCTCACTTGAAGTTGCCGATGGCGCAACTATCCATATCACTTATATTGGATACAACGACCAGAGTATTGATACTTCTAATGAAGATTATTTTGAGATAACACTTTCAGAAGATCAGCAAATGCTTGACGAGCTGGTTGTTGTGGGATACGGAACAATGGAGAAAAGAGCTGTAACCAGCTCTATATCATCAGTTAGAGCTGATGATCTGGTTAGCGGATTAACAGGGTCTACTATAGGAACAGTTTTGAGAGGGAAAGTATCGGGACTGACTATCTCTGGCAACGATAGTCCCAACTCGGGATCAACAATTCAGCTTAGGGGGATTGCATCTATAAATGCTTCGCAAAGCCCGCTAGTTGTTATAGATGGAGTGCCGGGTGGTGACATCAGAGCAATTAATCAGGAAGATATACAGTCGATTGATGTATTAAAAGATGCTTCAGCAGGAGCAATTTATGGTACGCGTGCAACTGGTGGTGTTATTCTAATAACTACCAAACAGGCTAAGGAGGGGCCAATGCGACTATCTTATACAGGCGAAATGATGTTTGAGACAACTCGAAAACAGCTTGAGGTATTAAATGCTCAGGAGTTTGTAGAAGCGGGACTTGGAACAGATTATGGTCATGATACCGACTGGTTCGACCTGATTACTCGTACTCCTATTACAAACAGACATGTTTTAACTATGTCGGGAGGATCACAAAATTCAAGAATTTATACTTCTTTGTCTTATCAGGATATGCAGGGACTGCTGCTTGGCGATAGCAGAAGAGACTATAATGCAAGAATTAATACAGACTTCAGATTTTTTGACAATTTGCTTGAAGTTAGAACTCATACTAATTACAGACATCTTGACAGAAATGAATCAGGAAAGCCGGGCAATTTTGAAATGGCTATGTTGCTGAATCCAACTGAAACTGCTTTTGATGAGAATGATATTACAGGGTATAATATTATGGCGGGACAAGGATTACAGAGCAACCCTTTAGCGGATATAATGCTAAAAGATTTTAAATCAATGAATAAATACCTTACAACGGATGGTGTTGCAAGGGTTAATTTCAGTCCTGCACTTTATCTTCAAGGTACACTGGGTTATCAGTTAATTACAACACAGGCTACTCAATACACTTCTGCAAATCACAGAGAGTCGGTTGACGCTATGATTGCCGGAAATGGATACCACTCTTATCAGAAAAATGAGAAAATATCGGCCGAAGCATATTTTAATTACAACAAGACTTTTGGTCAAAATCACAATGTAAACGCTGTTCTTGGTCACAGCTTTGAAGAAATTAATTCAGAGAATTTTAATTTAAGAAACAGGGATTTTCCAGTAAACAGCACAGCTATCTGGGATATCGGTTCAGGATTGTATCTTAACGAGGGAAGAGCTTCTATGTCTTCTAATAAAGCTCCGAGAGACAGGTTGGTTTCTTTCTTCGGAAGAGCTAACTACTCGTATAATGACACTTACATGGCTACAGCAAGCTTAAGACATGAAGGATCTTCTAAATTTGGTCCAAACAACAGATGGGGAACATTCTGGTCTCTGTCGGGTGGTTGGAGATTATCAAATGAAGCGTTTATGGAAGATATTGATTTTATAAGCGATCTTAAAGTGAGGGCCGGTTATGGTGTTGTGGGAAATAATGGTTTTGAAGCCGGACTTTCAGTACCAATGTACTCTTCTGATGGTGCATGGTGGAACTATGACGGAATGCTTGTTAAAAGTTATGGCGCAAGACGTAATGTTAATCCTGATTTGAAATGGGAGGAGAAAAAGGAGTGGAACCTTGGTATTGATTACTCTCTTTTCAACAATAGATTATATGGAAAATTTGACTACTATTCACGTAAGGTTGACGGCATGATTTATAGCATCGCTGTTCCTCAGCCTCCTAATGTTTATGCTACCACTCTGATGAATGGCGGTGATCTTGAAAACCTTGGATGGGAGTTTGAAATCGGAGCTGATATTGTAAGAACAGCGGACTGGGATTATAATACTTCAATGAGATTCTCTCACAACAAAACAACAATTAATCACCTTGGCGGTAGTGCAACTTATCAGGACAGAATGACTTTCCCTTCACCAGGTGCCCCGGGCAATGCGGTTCGTTTGCAGCCGGGAACTGAGATAGGACAATTCTTTATTTTTAAGCATGCAGGATTTGATGAGGATGGTGGCTATCTGATTTACGATAAGGATGATAATGTTATTCCTGCTTCAGAAAGATCAATTGATGATAAAAGATATATCGGCAACGCAATACCTAAACTTATTATTGCATGGGACCACTCCGTAAGGTATAAAAACTGGGATATGACTGTTTACATGCGCAGCCATTTAGGTCAGGATGTTTATAACATGACCGAAATGTATTACGGAATTCCTAACATCGCCGGTCAGAATGTATTGAAAGATACATATGATAAAAACAAGCACATCACAGGTGATAAGCAGCTAACAGACTACTTCCTGCAAGATGGTTCTTTTCTTAAAATTGATGCTTTAAATATTGGCTACAATATTGACTTGAGGAAATACAACAAGCACATGGGTACTGCCAGAATATATGGTACTGTACGAGATCTGTTGACAATAACCAATTATAAAGGACTGGACCCTGAAGTGAATACCATGGGGCTGGATCCCGGGTTTGATGATCACAGATCTTACTATCCAAAAATGAGACGTTTCACATTAGGTATTCAACTTGACTTTTAAATCATAACAATTTACAACAATGAATATAAAATATATAAGAAACTTTCTGTTTGTTGCTCTAACGCTTTTTCTACTAAGCAATTGCACAAATATTGATGACAAATATTATTCCGAAACAACTCCCGAGAACTATTTCACTTCGCAGGAAGCTGTTTTGGGAAGACTGGCAAGGCCTTACTCGCATTTGCAATGGACTTACACTAGTTATATACATCATTTGCAGTCGCTTCCAACCGATGAAATGAGTATTACTACTAAAGGTCGCCACTGGTCGGGCAACGGAGCTTTTCTACAACTTCACCGCCACCAATGGAATGCGGAGTCAACTTCATACGGTATAACAAATACATGGACCGGGTTAAATCAGGGTATTGGATATGTTATAGATGCAAAGGATGATATTGCAGAATATGTTGATTATGATGCTCTGCTTTTTCCTGATGGAACAAGAGAAAACCACCTGGGTCAGCTGGATGTTATGGCAGCAATTCTTTATAAAAGACTCCTTCATAATTTTGGCGGTGTTCCGATTTATACTTCCAAAGAGGATGAAGCAAAGCCCAGGTCTACAGCTCAGGAGACGTTTGAGCACATAGAAAGTCTTTTAGTTGGCGCAATTCCTCATTTAACAGCTAAACAAGATGGTGATATGGAGGATGTTAATCTAACGAAAGGTACTGCCGCGATTGCTCTTATGCGTCTATATTTTAATGCTGAAGCAACAATAGGCAAGCCAATGTATACTGAAACAGCACAACTTGCTCAGGAAATTATCGACGGTGAATATGGCTATTATCAACTTGAAGAGACATGGAATGAAGTGTTTGGACTAGAAAACATGTATTCGTCTGAACTTATTTGGGGTATATATTCAAAAACAGCTTTAAGGGAGCAGACTTTTCCTTGGGCTGATTATTATCACTATACTTCATACCAGTATTTTGGAACTGACAGAGGCGCAAATAACGGTGTTCACTTACAGCCTTCTCTCGACCCCGAAGGTAATGAGTATACATCAAGACTTGGAAGGCCTTTCGCTAAATTTCATGAGGATGACCTAAGAAAGAAACCATATAAGTATCTGGGAAATAAAAAATCTGAGGGTATGTTTCTCTTTGGTGAACAGCGAAACCCTAACAACCCTGATCAGGTTTCACTTGGAACTGAGGAATACAGGGGTGAGCCTCTTGTTTTGGTTGATCAGGTAGCAAGATTCACGGATTATTATAGCGGAAGAGTTTCTTCGCTTGCCGACCTTTCTTCAACAATTTCTGACGGAGAAGAGAATACGGGTGTAAGACTTGTGAAAAGGCCCAGACCGTATTTTGCCGATAAGGATATTGAGTGGGATTCCTACCCGGTTGTTTATAGATTAGCTGAGGTTTATTATACATTAGCAGAGTGCAAGATGAGAGCTGGTGATAAAGAGGGCGCGGCTGAACTTATTAATATCGTCAGAGCCCGTAACTTCGAAAACCAACAGGATCCGGATCCGGTAACAGCGGCTAACTTAGACGAGTATAGAATGCTTGACGAATGGCTGACTGAGTTTCTTGGTGAGTCGAGAAGAAGAATGGATCTTATAAGATGGAATAAATTTGTTACTGAAGATTGGTGGGATCATACAGCTACCAACGATATTAATTTAAACATCTTCCCTATTCCTAACAGTGCTATTGCAGGTAACCCCTTGTTAGAACAGAACCCGGGTTACTAATACTTCAAGTATTTATAATTATTACAATCAAAAAAAGGCAGCTAATTACGGCTGCCTTTTTTTGGTTGTAATAAATTGATTAGTTGCCTAATATATTATTCTTCAATACTTAAAAGTTCTACATCAAAAATAAGGTTAGAGAAAGGCTTGATTGTTCCTCTGTCAACTGAGCCATAAGCTAAATCGTAAGGAACGTAGAGTCTCCATTTTGAACCTACAGGCATAAGCTGAAGTGCTTCAGTCCAACCTGCAATAACTTGAGTTACTCCAAATACAGAAGGCTCACCTCTGTCAACACTACTGTCGAAAACGG
>CAZYNA010000108.1:0-2603 GCA_964648775.1 uncultured Proteiniphilum sp.
GTTAAAGCTGCGGGAGATAAGTGGAGTTTTATCGGGTGCGGAGAATTTATATGTTCTTGCTTTTGGGAAGGCTGCATATACAATGGCTAAAGAGGTTGAGGATTTGCTTGGTGACAGGATTGACGGTGGTGTTGTAATTACTAAATATGGTCATGGAGGGAAGCTGAAGTATCTGAAAGTAATTGAAGCGGGTCATCCTATACCTGATGTGAATGGGGTGAATGCAACTAAACTGGTTATCGATATTGCAAGTAATGCTAAAGAGAATGATATTGTGTTGTGCCTGATTTCGGGTGGTGCTTCTGCTTTATTGGCTGATTACCCCGAAGGGGGGTCTTTAAATGATCTTATTAAGGCGAATGAGTTACTGGTTAAAAGTGGTGCTTCAATCTCTGAAATAAACTGTGTAAGAAAGCATATTTCGGGTGTGAAAGGTGGTCGGCTTGCAAAGTTGACATATCCGGCAGCAACTATCAGTTTGATCTTGTCGGATGTAGTGGGGGATAGGTTAGATGTGATTGCATCTGGAGCTACAGTTCCTGATAGCTCAACTGCTTCAGATGCGTTGGAAGTAATCAGGAGGTATAATTTAGAGGATTCTTTTCCTGATTCGATGCTTAAATTTAATGAGACCCCAAAGCCCGGTGATGCTGTATTTGATAGGGCTCAAAATCATATTATAGGCAATAATAGAATTGCTCTTGAAGGTGCAGCTGCAAAAGCTGAGGAGTTGGGATTCCAGACTCAGATTATTACCGACCGTTTAGAAGATGATTATTCTGTTGTGGCTGAGTTTATTCTTGACAACATTGATAGTACATTAAATAGTGCTATAAGTAAACCAATCTGCCTTCTGTTTGGTGGTGAGCCTACTTTAAAGGTGTTAGAGGATGGATTGGGTGGAAGGAATCAGCATTTGGCCTTATACCTGGCTGATAGAATAAAAGGAAGGGATGATATCACTATTATTTGTGCAGGAACAGATGGAACAGATGGTCCGACTGACTCGGCAGGTGCTGTTGTTGATGGCTTTACAATTAAGTATGCATTTGATAAAGGAATAAAAGCAAGCGTTTATCTTAGAAACTTCGATTCTTACAATTTCTTTAAACAAGCGGGTGATCATATAATCACGGGCAGCAGTGGGACGAATGTTATGGATCTGGTTGTTGTTTTAATACATAACACATGAACATAATCTATTTTTATTCTGTTTAGCATCATATCAATTGGTGTAATATTATGACAAAAATTAATTTTCCAACAGGCTTTAATACTAAAGCTATTCATGCAGGTGAAGAGCCCGACCCAAATAGCAGAGCTTCTACTCCTAATATAGTGATGTCTTCTACTTATGTAACTGATGCTGATGCAGGGTTTTCGGCGGAGGGGTTTGAGGAAGCGAAAGGGTGGACCTATACTCGTTGGGGTAATCCGACTAATCATCAGCTTGAGGAGAAGCTTTCGGCGCTTGAGAATGCGGAGGACGCAGTGGTTTTTGCCAGCGGAATGGGTGCTATTACAGCTCTGTTATTTCATGTTTTAGAAGCAGGTGACCATGCTATTATAAGTGATGTGGCTTATGCGGCTTTATCAGAAATGACTAATGATATGATTCCAAAGCTGGGTATTTCCATATCAAAAGTAAATATGTCTGATACTGTTGCTTTAAAGAATGCTCTGACTCCGAATACAAAACTTATTTATATTGAAACTCCATGCAACCCAATTTTGCGCCTGACCGATATAAAAGAGGTTGCATCTATTGCACATGAGGCGGGGGCTAAGCTTGCGGTTGATTCTACATTTGCTACACCGGCAGCAACTCGCCCCCTGGAGTTGGGTGCTGATTTTGTAATTCATTCGCTTACAAAATATCTTGGAGGGCATGGTGATGCTCTTGGAGGTGTGGTATTGGGATCTCGCGAAGATATGACTTTATTAAGAAGTAAAACAAGTTTAAGGTTGGGCGGGATTTTAAGTCCGTTTAATGCATGGCTGATAATGAGAGGTATGGCAACATTTCCTCTTAGAATGAAAGCTCATGAGGAAAATGCACTGAAAGTTGCTCAGTTTTTGGAATCGCATCCTAAAGTTAAAAAGGTAGTTTATCCCGGTCTTCCTTCTCATCCGCAGCATGAATTGGCTAAGAAGCAAATGAGTAATTTCTCAGGTTTGCTAACATTTCAAGTGGAGAATGGGAGAGAGGCGGCTCATCTTTTTGCTGATAATCTTCAACTCATACATTATGCAGTTTCATTAGGTCATCATCGTTCTCTCATTTTTTATATGCCTTCGGGGGATTTGCTGAAGACTTCATTTAAACTTTCGTCTGAAGAGCAACTTGAATCATGGAAGTTATTTGCCGGTGAGGGGTTATTTCGCCTTTCTGTTGGTTTAGAGAATGTTGAAGATATTATTACCGACTTAAAATTGGTGTTGGATAAGTTATGAAAAGGTAATTATTTCATGATTAACACAAATGTTCCGGCGATAATAAGAATTGATCCGATTGCTGTTTTTAATGTTAAGGTTTCACCTAAGAAAATAACTGCCAGAATAATTGTTATTGCAAGGCTTAGTTTATCTACTGCTACAACTTG
>CAZYNA010000108.1:2703-5513 GCA_964648775.1 uncultured Proteiniphilum sp.
ATATATTATCCAGGCAAACCAGGAGATAAATATTACTGCCAGAATCCATCCAAGTTTCTCTGCACCGGTTGTTTTGCGGGATAAGACTATTGATAGTATTGGTAATAGCCAAATAAATATGATGATACCGATTATTGCAATAGCTGAAAGTGCTGCTAATTCCATTTTTTGTATATTTGATTGTTTTGTTGTGCAAATATAATTAATATGTAATTCTAAATCATGATTTGCACTATGATAGTGCATTTTTGAAAAAAGATGTACTGATTGCAGTTTTTATCAATTGTATTATCTTTGGCAATAAAGAATGAAATTATGAAAGCATTAATGATTGGGGCTACGGGTGCTACGGGAAGCGATCTGCTTAAGCTGTTGCTTGATGACGGCGGGGTTGATAGTGTTGAAATTTTTGTAAGGAGGGAGCCGGGTGTGGTACATCCAAAACTTACTGTACATTTGATTGATTTTGAGAAACCCGACGAGTGGGCACATCTTGTGAAAGGGGATGTGTTCTTTTCTTGTTTGGGCACTACACTAAAGGATGCTGGAAGCAAAGAGGCGCAGTGGAGAGTGGATTATGATTATCAGTTGAGGTTTTGTGAGGCTGCTAAGGCGAATAGGGTGGAGTGTTGTGTGTTGGTTTCGTCGATGAATGCATCTTCGAATTCTAAGTTTTTCTATGCAAAAATGAAGGGTGAACTTGATGAAGCGGTAAAGAGTTTAGGGTTTCCTAAACTGCTTATTTTTATGCCGCCTTCGTTGATAAGAAAAGATAGTGACAGGGCTATGGAGCGTACGGGGGTAAAGGTGATTGGGTTTTTAAACCGACTTGGGTTGCTGAAATCGCTAAAACCTATGAGTACTGATTATCTTGCTAAATTTATGTTAGAATCTGCGAAAAGTACTGGTCCGGGTATGCATATTTATGAGACGAAAGATATTGTTGTTTAATTGATTGTGTGTTATTAATTTTAGTCGATTGTTGTTGTATCTGTTATTATTTGCTCTCAAAAAATAACATTTTGAAGTAATATTTGCCGTTCTGCTTATAATCTTATACTTTTGCAGTTTCTATCTTATTTATGAAACTAACGTACTTCTAATTCAATGTCAACAATAACAGATAAAATCAGGATTTTATGTGCCGATAAGGGTATGTCGGCTGCTGAACTGGCCGAGGGTGCCGGTCTTACCGTGGATCAGGTGAACAGGATTTGTGAGAGTGAGCAGATTCCGTCGCTTGCATCGTTAATTAAAATATCTCGTGCGCTGGGAGTGCGTCTCGGTACTTTTCTTGATGATAGTGAGGAGACGGGACCGGTAGTGAACCGGGGGGATAACAAGCTCCAGTCCGTAACATTTACGAGCCAGAACACGAATAGTAATTCGCATATGGATTTTGTATCGCTGGCAGCGAGAAAAGCGGGACGGAATATGGAGCCGTTCCTGATTGATATTCAGGCCGGAAATGGTAATGAAACGACATCATCTCACGAAGGGGAGGAGTTTTTATTTGTGCTTGAGGGATCGGTTAGGGTGAAGTATGGTAGCAAGGATTACATCCTGAAAAAAGGTGATAGCATATATTATGATTCTATTGTGGATCATTTAGTGACTTCTAACGGAGAAGGGAGTGCTAAGGTTTTAGCAGTTGTGTATTCTCCTGCTTAGGTTCTTAAATCTAAATTGTATATAAATCATGGGTAATATGTATGATATAGAATTGTCTGACAGAACGTTGGGCGATTGGCTTGAATATTGGGCTGAGAAGACTCCCGATAAGGAGTATATTGTTTATTCTGATCGTGACTTGCGATTTACGTGGCGGAGGTTTAATGAGCGGGTGAATGAGATGGCTAAGGGGTTGATTGCTATTGGTGTAACAAGGGGTAGCAATGTTGGTATTTGGGCACAGAATGTTCCTGACTGGCTTACTTTTCTTTATGCTACTGCTAAGATCGGGGCAGTTGCGGTTACCGTTAACACGAGTTACAGGACGGAAGAGCTGGATTACCTGATGAAGGATTCGGATATGCATACTTTGTGTATGACCGACGGTGTGCCCGGCAGCAATTATACTGATATAATTTATGAACTTGTGCCTGAGTTAAGGACTACTCAAAGGGGAAAAGTGAGTTCGGAGCGTTTTCCATATTTGAAAAATGTTGTTTATATCGGTCAGGAGAAATATAGAGGTATGTATAATACTGCCGAAGTTTTGCTTTTGGGTAAGAATGTAGATGATGGTGAGTTTAATCGCCTGAGATCGCTTACTGATTGCATGGATGTGGTGAATATGCAATATACATCCGGTACTACAGGTTTCCCAAAAGGGGTGATGCTGACTCATCATAATATTGCTAATAATGGTTATCTGACTGGGGTGCATATGAATTTTACTTCAGACGATAAGTGTTGTATTTGTGTACCGCTTTTTCATTGTTTTGGTGTTGTGCTTGCAACCATGTGTTGCCTGACTCACGGTAGTACTCAGGTGATGGTGGAGAGGTTTGATCCGCTGGTGACTCTGGCTTCTGTGCATAAGGAGCGTTGTACTGTGCTTCATGGGGTGCCGACTATGTTTATCGCTATGTTAAACCATTCGATGTTTAGTCTGTTTGATATGACTTCACTGAGAACGGGCATTATGGCGGGTTCTGTTTGCCCCGAGGAACTGATGAAGGAGGTGAATGAGAAAATGTATATGAATCTGACAAGTGTGTATGGTATGACGGAGACGGCTCCGGGTATGACGCAGAGTAGGGTGGATGATCCGTTTGATGTGCGTTGCACTACCGTTGGAAGGGAGT
>CAZYNA010000109.1:0-1442 GCA_964648775.1 uncultured Proteiniphilum sp.
CTTACCACCAATGCAAGGGTGATGATTCCGCAGCACCCCGATTCATTACTGACTGTAAATGCAACCGGAGTGATAGAGTCTGTTATATATAAAGAGCTGCCATACAACAATATTAATATCGACGGAACATACAGGGGCACCAGCGTTGTAGCCAATATAGATATGGATGAACCGTTGAATCAGTTCGATCTCTTTGCGGATATCACTTTCGGCAATGAGATGGGATTTATTGTTAAGGGGGATGTGGGGAGGCTCGACCTGCGACCGTTTATTATGATGGATAACTGGAGTGGGCCATCGCTTTCAACAAATATTGATGTGCAGCTCAGTGGAAATACTATCGACGATATGGCGGGAATGTTGGTTGTAGATAATACATCGATTGTGGACAGTAATTTTATTTATAATCCCGGTCCCATTTACATGCAGGCATTAGCCGACACAGGAGAGGGGAAGAGTATTCAAATCATGTCGACCTTCCTTGAAGCGGAGGTTAGGGGTGATTACTACTTCACCACAATAGGAGATGAGATAATGAATGTGGTTAGTCCCCATTTACCATCAATCATCAACAAAGAACCTCAGTCTGAGCTTGCTGAGGGTAAGAATGATTTCAGCTTCGATATACTTTTGAAGAATACGGAGGACTTCTCATATACTTTTGCATTACCATTTTATAACGTGGAGCAGGCAACCATTACAGGTAAGGTTGATATGGTTGACAGTGGCAATGTGGTTATAAACGGGCATGTGCCGCGACTAATGTTTGGCAATAACGATATAAGGGAGACGAAGCTGGATGTGATTACCGGAGAGGGGGGGCTTGGGCTCGACCTGAATACTTATCTTGTGCAGAATAGCGGATTTATAAATGCAAAGCTTAACACTTCTGCTGCGGCTGACTCTGTTATAAATAACCTCTTTTTTGATGTTCAGCAGAATAACAGCGTATCCGAGGGAAATCTGCTTATTACAATGGGATTCGACCGTAACCCGCTGGACGAACTTGCTACAAATATTCACATCCATCCTGTTACAATTGATTTCAATGATACTGATATTGCTATAAATGAAGCGCATATTGCGATGCGCCCCGAAAGGATAGAGATTAACAATTTAGGTATTCGTGAGGATGAGATGCTTTTGCTGGGAATTGAGGGGGTTGCATCTAAGAGTGAGGCTGATAATATAAGGATCTATTTTAATAATACTGAGCTTGCCAATATACTTAATGTGTTTAATGTTTCGAATTTTGAAGGTTCAATTAACGGAAGCATTTATGTGAGGCAGGCACTGGAAACACCTATGATTCGTACTGAGGATCTGAGGATTGAGAATATTACGGTTTATAATGATACGATAGGGACACTGATTGTGGAGGGCGACTGGGATCAGAGCTACTCGGGACTCAATCTTAATTCGTATCTTGAGAATGAGGGCGA
>CAZYNA010000109.1:1542-5461 GCA_964648775.1 uncultured Proteiniphilum sp.
ACCGAAGGGTGGCTGGGTATTGATGAGGGTGTAATGAAGGTAGCATACTCAAATGTAACATATTATATATCAGATACAATAAGGATAAACAGAGATAATGTGGGGTTGGAGAATCTGGTTATAAGAGATCAGAATAAGAACACTGCTACACTGAATGTTTCGTTGACACACTCTAATTATGGAAGAATGATTTATAGTGTGGGACTGAAGCTTGACGATTTTATGTTGCTGAATAACCCTGACAGAACCGACCTTATGGCGTATGGAAATCTGAAGCTGACGGGCGATCTGAGCGTGACGGGTTCTCCGTTGGGGATTTACGGCGACGGAAATCTCTCTACCCGCAGTGCCTCAAATGTTACTGTAGTTCTGCCCCAAACAGCAAAGGCAACCGAGTATAGTGGTGTTGTTTATATAAATACTGAAAAAGAGGATTCGCTTGCTTTTTTAAGGAAACCGGATGATCCGATAAATCAAATGAACTCTACACCCGCTACAGTAATGCCCATAATTATGAATGCTACCATTAACCTGAACGATCTGTTTGAGGCTGAAGTGGTGCTGGATCCAACTACAGGAAATGCTTTGGAGGTGAGCGGAGAGGGAGAAATTAATGTGAACTACAACTCTAAGTCGACCACACCGGTGAGACTATATGGCGACTATGTTATTGATGAGGGGAAATTTCATTATAACTTGCAGAGTTTGCGTACTATCGACTTTACAATTCGTGAAGGCAGCAGGCTCACAATGGAGGGTGATCCGCTGAATACTCAGTTTAATATTATTGCCTACCTGCCCGTGAGGGCAGATCTTGCAGCTTTAAGTCCTACGTTTGCCCAGGAACTTGCCAATACGAGGGTGCAGGTGAATGCTTTATTGCAGATACGGGGCAATCTGGAGGCTATGGATCTACAGTATGATATTGAGTTGCCCGAGAGTTCAAACGACGTGCAGCAACGTGTCAACAGCTTTATCAGGGACGAAGAGACAAAGATCTTGCAGTTTGCATATCTCGCAACAACAGGTAGCTTTATACCCACTGAAGGGTCGCCCGACCTGAATTTTGGTCCTTCAGTATTTACCAAGTTTGCTGCCAACACTTTATCGAGAGGACTGGATGCGCTGTTTGCCAGTGCGCTTAACGATAACTGGTCGATAAGCACCAACCTGGAATCGGTTGATGGTACACTTGATAATGTGAGGATGGGAGTTGATGTGTCGACCAGGCTGCTTAATAACCGACTAAGAATGACTACAAACCTAAGTTACGGCGATAACAGCATGATGGCATCTCATCAGGCATTTATGGGTGAGTTTGAGCTGGAATATGATATATTAAACTGGTTGATGCTACGTGCTTTTAACAGAGCAAACGAGAAATTCTACGCCAGAACGCCTACTACACAGGGGATAGGGGTTGTGGTAACCAAAGAGGCACAATCGGTGAGAGATCTGTTTAACTTCAGGTTCAGAAGACCAAAAAATGATAGGGAGGAGAATAATGAATAGCCCGAGAGCCATATCCATATGCGCTATATTAATGCTGGTACTTCTGGCATCATGTAATGTAACGAAAAAAGTGCCTGAAGGCAGCTACCTGCTTAATAAAGTGAAGGTTGATTCCGACATAAAAGGTATCGGTTCTTCTGATCTGAAACCATACCTGCGACAGAAGCCAAACTCCTCTATACCAATTATCGGGAAGTGGAAACTGCATATGTATAATATTCCGGCCAACGACTCAACATGGCTGAATCGTCAACTAATCAAGTTTGGAGAACCGCCGGTATTGTATAATGAGCAGCTTACACAAATTTCGGCAGAGCAGATCAGGTTGCACCTGAACAATAAGGGTTACCTGAATGCAGAGGTGGATACTACCGTGGTGAAAGAGGATAAGAAAGCGAACGTTACTTATGATGTTGTTGGTAACGAGCCGCATAGGATACGAGTTTTTAAAGATTCGATAAATGCTGTTGATACGGCGATATATAATGTTCTGAATCAGACAAGGCGACTTGAGATTATGAAGGAGAATGATATCTTCGATCTTCAGGTGCTTGAGGATGGCAGGGAGCGGATTACCACTCTTTTGAGGAACAGGGGGTATTATAATTTCCTGAAGGATGACTTCTATTTTCTTGCTGATACAACGGTGGGCTTTAATCAGGTGGATGTAACGCTTGCGCTTAATGAACCCGAAGGCGGTGGTTTCTATGACAGGTATAACATTGGAAATGTGACTGTTATAAATGGTGTTCCACTGGATATTCTGGAGGATTCGGTGAGAAGATTGCAGTTGGATACTATCACATACCGGGGGATAGATATTGTTTCGGAAAAGGAGCCGTTCCTGACACGAAGGGCAGTCTATTACAATACGTTTATAAGGCCGGGCAGACTCTATTCAGACAGGATTGTGGAGAGAACCTACTCGTCGATGAACGGTATGGGACCGATTAATCAGACTAACATAAATCTGACTCCAACAGTCAGAAACGATTCAAGCTATATCGATGCGAGGATAACACTCAATCCGGGAAATATGCATTATATGCAGTTTGGGGTGGATGGAACCAACTCGGCGGGTGACCTTGGGGTGGCGAGCAATATCACTTATGAGCACAGAAATTTCCTAAAGGGGGGAGAGACTTTCAGGGTGAGACTGAATGCTGCCTATGAGTTTATCAGATCCGACAGTCTGGATTTAATCGACAACAGCTACTATGAGTACGGAGCGGAGGCATTTTTATCTATCCCGCAACTACTGCTGCCCTGGGTGCTTGAGCAATTAAGAGATCAACCCTCAGCATCTACTGAGTTCTCGATTGGTACGAACTTCCAGAAGCGACCCGAGTACTTACGTCAGTTCTTTAATTTATCGACACGCTTTCAATGGTCGGCTGTCGACTGGCGACTCCTTAACGTGTTCGAACCGATGGGTGTGACATATGTGAGGATGCCATGGACCTCCGACAGGTTTAAAGAGCTTTATCTTGGTGAGGACGTGAACCCTATATTGCGATATAGCTATGATGAACAGCTCATTGTGCGGTCGGCCTACAACATGACATACACCAACTACAGCAGAATTGCCAGAGGAGGGATGCCTGATGTGCCGTTTCGTATCCGTACGGGGATTGAGCTTGCGGGTTGGTTGCCGCGAATTGTTACGGGTTTGGGTGGGGGCGACCTGACCGATGATGGCAGAAAAGCATTCTTTGGTATTCCATATTCGGAGTATATAAAGGGCGACTTCGATATAGCGCCCATGTATTCGTTTGATGATAAAAACACAATTGCAGCACATCTGGCAGTTGGGGTTGCTTATCCGTTTGGTAACTCGGATATATTACCCTTTGAGAAGCGATATTTTGGTGGTGGGGCAAATAGTGTGAGAGGGTGGAGCACAAGGTCACTTGGGCCGGGTACCTTCAGCAGAGACACCACAGGATATGATTTTGGGAGAAGAGTGGGAGAGGTGAAGCTCGACTTTAGTGTTGAGTTCCGCAGAAAAATGACAAACCTGATTGAATTGGCCGCCTTTGTTGATGCGGGTAACATCTGGACAGTGAAAGATTACGAAGAGCAGCCCGGCGGGTTGTTCACATTCAATAATTTCTATAAAGAACTGGCAGTAGCTTACGGGTTGGGAATAAGGTTAGATCTTAACTTCCTACTTATCCGGCTTGATGCCGGTATGAAAGCCCATAATCCCGGTCTGCCCGAAGGAGAACGCTGGACTATATTCAGGCCCGTTGTCAGTCGCGATCTGGCCTTCCACTTCGCAATCGGATATCCGTTCTAAAAAAAATGCCGGTCCGGTTAAAACCGACCGACATTAATTTGTGTGTTTTGAGAGTTGTCTTACCAGGACTCGAACCTGGACAAACAGGACCAGAATCTGTTGTGCTAC
>CAZYNA010000110.1:0-5345 GCA_964648775.1 uncultured Proteiniphilum sp.
ACCAAGTCTGGTATTTCCTGAAGTTTTGTTGAGGAGATACCAGACTTGGTATAGACATGGTATAGGGATTATATAGACCTGCCACCTCTTAAAAGTGTAGATAATTAAAAAGGTGTGCAAGATGTTTTTTTCGAAATAAATATTTATATTTGTGAAAAACTTAAGGCCTGAACAAGTTAATCATTACTTGAGTCATCTAATAATAGATAAGCCTATAGAAAAAGTGGTTTTTTTGTTCGAGATGCAGATTATATCATTGAGGATCTAAACAGAGTTGAGATTGACATTAAAATAAATCCATATTTGTAGTTATAAACATTTATAGGAAAAATAATTATACGAAATATTTGATAATAGGCTTCTTAAAGTTACGTTTGAGACAACATGTTATAGTTTAACAACTATTTTTAATCGTGTATTAATCTAGGGGGGGGAGTTAATTAGGAACATTCGTTAATGGAAAATATCACTGGTATACTTTTGTAGTAATATAAACAGCCAACCATACATTGTGCATTACTGTAAAGAACCGACCGAACACAAAACTAATTACGATAAATAAAAACTTGAATGACTGAATACGAAAAGTTCAAAAAACTGCTAGAATATTTTGTAGCACATCTTGAATTCTGTGTAACAAACCAGAAATTTGGAAAAGGTTATGACAAATACATTAAAGACATCAAAAATTTTAACCGAAGTGGACAAGGTCACAAAGGACAAAACATTCAAAATCAAATAAAAGGATGGGAATCATACACAAATAGTAATATTTGCATTAATATAAACCCAACTATTTATAAAGGTAGAGGTTGTTATCTTAATTGGGAACACACAGCAATTAATGTCAATGCTCTTTGGGACAATGACACTATTGTAAAATTAAAAATCGTAAAGGATAGCTATCCAATTAGAAATGCAAAAGATGTAGTGAGTTATTCTATTCAAGATTTAGGATTACTTGACGACAACTCACCAAATGAGAAACTCGAAGCATTTTTCAATCAATTTAATGAACTTATCATTCAATGGAATGAAGAACAAAAAAACAATCAACAAATGAGTCAAATACAACCATATATAGATTTACTTAAATCATCAAAGAACATCATCCTAACAGGTGCACCTGGAACAGGAAAAACATATTTAGCCAAACAAATAGCAAAGCAAATGATTGGCGTTAAAACAGATGAAGAGCTAGAAAAGAGTGGACAATTTAATTTTGTACAATTTCATCCATCTTATGATTATACAGACTTTGTTGAAGGACTTAGACCAACTCCACCTGACGAAAACGGAATAATTGGTTTTGAAATTAAAGACGGAATTTTCAAATCATTTTGCCAGAAAGCTTCAGAAGCAAAATTTTCAGAGATAGTTGATAATTTCGATTTGGCTTGGGAAAATCTTTTGTCTGCAGTAAGGAACAATATTGCTAAAGGAGGTTTGACAACTATAGGTTCTTGGGATTATGGCTTATCATCAAAAGCGACTTTGAAGTATTCTTCTGTTGATACTCCATCACAATATAATTTTACGATTACTAAGCAGAATGTTTACGATGCTTATCAAGGAAAGAAGGCAAGACCCTCCGGCGCCTTTCAAAAGGATATGGAAGACATTGTACAATATTTGAAAGATAATTTTGATTTAGTAGATTTTACAATGAGAGAAGAACATACGAGTAATGGCACTAAAAACTATGTTTTTGTAATTGACGAGATAAACAGAGGAGAAATTTCAAAAATCTTTGGGGAGTTGTTCTTTTCTATTGACCCAAGCTATAGAGGCAAAAAAGGTTCTGTTAAAACACAATATTCAAACTTACACAACGATGAGAAAGAAGTTTTTTATGTACCCGAAAACGTTCACATAATAGGATCAATGAACGACATTGACCGAAGTGTTGAAAGTTTTGATTTTGCAATGCGTAGACGTTTTACTTGGATAGAAATTTCAGCGGAACAAAGTGCAAATAATATGAATTTGCCACAAGATGTAAAAGAAAGAATGCTTAAATTAAACGATCAGATATCTAAAACTGATGGGCTAAATTCTTCTTATCATATTGGAGCTGCATATTTTCTTGACTCATATGGCAACGCAAGACAGGATATTGAAAACATTTGGAATTTACGCATTGAACCACTTCTGAAAGAATATTTGAGGGGAATGCCTGACGGTATCGAAAAAATTGAGATATTGAAAAATGCTTTTACTGCGAAATGAGAACAACCGATAACAACGGCGGAAAAAGTATTGATAAATTTGACAATTTAAACATTGAAGATTTATTAGCAATAGCAAACAGGAACCTTTTGGATTTAAAAAGAGAAAATCCTGATTTGCTTGTTTACCCTCATTCATTTGAAAAATGTAGAGATGATGTTGAAAAGCCACATATTTTTTCATTAGATAATGAAAACCTAACAACATATAACTTAATGGGTTTTGTTGGTCGTAATTCAACACAACTTACAATTTCATCTCGTTTCGCAAAAGACGACAATAATGACTATTTTCTTCATTATATGTTGCAAAAGGTCTTTTCAATTAATCTCTTAAAGTTCGACCAAACACCTAACAAAGAAAATATCTGGGATTTCCTTCTTTACCTTTTTCCGTACTATCTTAAAAAAGCATATTCTCAGGGAATTTACAAAGCTTATAAAAAAGAGGAATACAACGATACAAACGTTAAAGGCAGTATTGATGTTAAGCGCTACATCCTCAGAAACATTCCGTTCACAGGAAAAATAGCATATACAACAAGAGAACACAGTTATAACAACAATATGACACAACTCATTAGACACGCCATTGAACACATCCTAACTCACCCTTATGGCAGTGGAGTTATAGCAAATGACAGTGAAATAAGAGAAATTGTAAGAAAATTTATTTTTGTTACAGGTAAGACCTACAATAGAAATGAAAGGCAAAAAATAATTGCTGCTAATTTAAAGCCAGTTACACATCCATTTTTCACAGAGTATTCTGCTTTACAAAGGATCTGTTTAAAAATTTTAAGACACGAAAAAATTACTTTTGGTAAAGAGAAAGACAAAGTCTATGGATTATTGTTTGACGGTGCTTGGTTATGGGAAGAATATCTAAACACCATTTTAAAAGAAAACTTCATTCATCCAGAAAATAAAACAGGTAAGCACAGGCATTTACTTTTTGAAAATTTTCAACCAATATACCCTGACTTTATAAGTAAAAAAGAACCAAAATCGGTTGGAGATGCAAAATATATTCCACTTGACAGACAACAATCATATTCTGAAAATTCAGAAAAAGCGTTAAGTATTTATTACAAGACAATTGCTTATATGTATCGTTTTAATTCAAAAAATGGTTTTATAATATTCCCAAAACAAGACACAGGTCTTTTTGAAACATACTGCATAAAAGAAACAGACGGAATACTAAAGAAAATTGGACTTGCAGTTCCGCAAACGACTGGAACCTTTAAAGAATATTTGAAAACAATGAAAAGAAACGAAGATGAAGTCAAACAATATTTAATGACAGACAAAACACAGAACGCACAACAGCAATTTAGCAAAACTGCGGACAATAAGCCTATATCACAAGCACATGCAAATTTCAAGTTTGATTCTCCAAATGAACATTTGTACTAAAATCGGCACTTATATAAGCTGACAAACGCCAAGGAGAGCCCTATCAGCGATCGCAGATTTGAACTAATAATAAAAGTTTGTAACTTTACAAACGAACGATATAAGATATATAATTTACATTGATAATTAACACAAAGCAATGGATAACTTCGACGAATATTTAAGGCAAGGCGAACCAAATAAAGCGGAAAAGGCAAAAGTTTGGAAAACGGCTATCGGTCTGCAAGAAGTAGACGGTCTAAAGCCGTCTGAATATCTTATTGAAACTGCCAAACAAAACATTGAAGGTGACATAACGCTTGATGAAGTAAAAAAGCGTATTGATAATTACTACCAACAACACTCAACAACAACAGACGAAAACAGAACCGAAGAAGCTGACAAAGTTTCTGCACGCATTACTGAAATATTGAGTGAACAAACTTTTGCTTTTTCACCAGCAGAGTACCTTTCAATTCATCACAGATTATTTCAAGGAATTTACAAATTAGCAGGGAAAATTCGTGATTACAACATTACAAAAAAAGAGTGGGTGCTGAATGGTGAAACTGTACTTTATGCAAGTGCTGACAGTTTAAAAGCTACTTTGGAATACGACCTTGAACAAGAAAGAAAATTTAGTTACAAAGGATTAAGTGAGCAGGAAATAATTGAACACATTGCACATTTTATTTCCTACTTATGGCAAATTCACATTTTTGGAGAAGGTAACACACGAACGACTGCAGTTTTTTTAATCAAGTATTTGCGAAAACTTGGTTTTAAAAATGTAGATAACGACTTGTTTGCTAACAACTCTTGGTATTTTCGTAACGCTCTTGTAAGAGCAAATTATGAGGATCTATCAAAAGGCATTTACAAGACAGAGAAGTTTTTGGTTCGTTTTCTTTCAAACTTATTGCTTAAAGAAAATTATTCGCTTAAAAACAGAGAAATGCACATTCATTATTCTGACACTGTAAATGACACTGTAAAACCTCGAAATGACACTGTAAATGACATTGTATTTTCATTAATTAAGCAAGACAACAAAATAACGGCTATCGAAATAAGCGAACGCCTGAAAATAAGTTTAAGCACCGTAAGACGAAGAATAAAAGAACTTAAAGACAACGGCAAAATAGAACGGATCGGTAGTGATAAAACAGGATATTGGAATGTAATCGAATAAATAATAATATTGAATTTAATATCACCTTACATCAATAACCAGCACCCAGTCCTTTTGATTTTTATCGGGTGGTGTGAAAGTTTGAACTCCTGATCTGTAATTCCTACGTAATGCAGTATATTTACCCGTTACAGGGTTGAACCATGAAACCTTTTTTCGTCCGTTTTTTAGTATGTCAAGATCAATTTCTATAGGGTTCGGCTGAGGGAGGTAAACCATAGCATACGTACCTTTTATGTTTCTCGTAGCTATAATAGCATCTGTATAATCCTCTCCTCTGTCTGACACAATCAGGTTATTATCCTCAACCCTGTTGAAGTCGGGACGCGACAGCATTAAATCTTTAAGATGATGAATATGATATGCAGCCTTGGCATTTATACCCTGATGCCATCCGATTATTGTATCGCCGTTCCACATTGGATTATGGCCACGTTCCGGATCAAAAAACTGCCAGACCTGCCCATGTCCGTATGCTGCTCCTGCTCCACCTGCAAACACACCACGATAAGTACGTGCCCTTACAT
>CAZYNA010000111.1:0-5233 GCA_964648775.1 uncultured Proteiniphilum sp.
TTTACTTTGTATTCAGACCGGACTAAAGCTTCTGCAATGCAGCATCAAGATCCGCTTTTATATCATCGATATGTTCTAATCCCAGAGATATACGAATCATATTAGGATATACACCGGCTGCTATCTGCGCCTCTTCGGGAAGCTGCTGATGGGTTGTGCTTGCCGGATGAATAACCAATGTTCTTACATCTCCAACATTTGCAACGTGGCTTATCATTTTAAGGTTATCAATTACTGTTGCAGTCTGATTTACATCTCCCTTAACAAAGAATGACAGTACACCTCCAAAGCCACCGTTTTTAAGATATTTCTTGGCTAATTCATTGTATTTATTGCCTTCAAGTCCCGGATAATTTACCTTTTCAACTTTTGGATGCTGCTCCAGCCATTGTGCCAGTTTTAATGCGTTTTCATTTGTTCTTTCAGCACGAAGAGAAAGAGTTTCCAGTCCCTGAAGCAGAAGGAATGAGTTGAAAGGACTGTTCACCGGTCCCAGATCACGCAAACCTTCAACTCTGCAACGAATTGCAAATGCAATATTTCCAAATGGGGAACCTTCTCCAAAAGTTTCCCAAAAATTTAGTCCGTGATACCCTTCAGATGGTTCGCTGAACATTGGATATTTTCCATTACCCCAGTTGAAGTTTCCTCCGTCTACAATAACACCGCCCATTGATGTGCCGTGACCACCAATCCATTTTGTTGCAGAGTGCAACACTATATTGGCACCCCATTCAATAGGGTTAAACAGGTATCCACCCTGACCAAAAGTATTATCTACAACAACTGGCAGATCGTTTTCTCTTGCTACTTTAACGATTGCCTCAAAATCCGGAATATTATATTCCGGGTTTCCAATAGTTTCCAGAAAGATCGCCTTTGTTTTGTCATCTATAAGCGAAGCAATACTTTCAGGGTCAGAACCATTGGCAAAACGAACCTCAATACCCAAACGTGCAAAAGAGACTTTGAACTGATTGTAGGTACCGCCATAAAGAAACGAGGAAGACACTATGTTGTCTCCTGCTGATGCAAGGTTATGAATTGCAATAAGTTGAGCAGATTGTCCTGACGAGGTAGCAACTGCCGCTACTCCTCCTTCCAATGCAGCCATTCGCTTCTCAAAAACATCTGTTGTAGGATTCTGTAATCTGGTGTATATATTGCCAAATTCCCTCAGTCCAAACAGGTTAGCGCCATGTTCTGCATTTTTAAATGTAAAAGCTGTGGTTTGGTAAACAGGAACTGTTCTGGCACCCGTTAGCGGGTCAAGCTCCTGTCCTGCATGTATTTGCAGAGTTTCAAAATGTTTTTTATCCATATTTTTAAATAATTAATACTTCGCAAAAATAGAATAAAAAACGATAAAATGATACATTTAGGTGTAAATAAGTAATATATTAACACTTACTCAAGAAAAAGGCGACTTCTTGCTATCATGCAAGCTCCTATAACTCCTGCTTTATTCTTGAGTTTAGAGAGAACGATTTCAGAATCTTTATTTACAAGATTGAGTGAGTATTTTCTAATTGAACTTTTGATTGGTAGTAGTACAAAACCTTCGGTTTCAGCTACCTGACCACCTATGACTACCAGCTCGGGGTTAAAAATGTTTATCAGACCGGCAATATATTTACCTAATTTGTAGCCAACCTCTTCTACAATTTCAATACATAACGGATCTTCAAGGTTTGTGGCTTTAATTATATCAGTTAATGTTAGTTTACTTAAATCCTTTACTTTATCTGTAAGAATAGTACTTTCGCCGTTTGCAATACGCTCCAGAATCATTTTGTGTATAGCAAGTCCTGATGCCTCAGTTTCAAGACACCCTTTTTTGCCGCAATGGCACAGCAATTCATTGTCGAAGATAGGAAAATGCCCAAACTCGCCCGAGAAGCCGGATTTACCGTAATATGGCTTGCCGTCAATAATAATACCAATGCCAAGTCCCCATGAAATATTTACGAATAGTACATCCTGTTCACCTTCAACAACACCTTTCATATACTCTCCGTATGCCATTGCACGTGTGTCATTGTCTATGCCTACGTTATAGTTTAATTTATTTGAAAGAGTCTCACTGATTGGTCTCTCGCTAAAATAAAAACTGCTGTAGCTGTAACCTGATTCCGGATTAACCCGACCCGATATATTCAGATTTATATTATATATTTTATTTTTGTACTCTCCTGTTCTGTCAATAAATGCTTGGATATGATCACATAAAATATCAAGTGACTCCTGCGTATTTTCGTACCTGTATAAAATACCCATTTGGTTTTCAACAATATTACCTGTGAAATCCATTAGAGCAATATGCAGATGATTTCTTGTCATGTCAACCCCAACAAAATAGGCAGAAGATGGATTTAGTCCGTAAACTATAGGATGTCTTCCTCCCGGAGTATGTACTTTTCCAAACTCTGTAATCAATCCCTGCTCCCTGAGTTCAGTAATGAATTTAGTGATTGTAGGTACACTTAAATCAAGTTCTCTTGCTAATTCCGCAATTGTATCATTACCTGAGGTGATGAAATGGGTGAGAATATCTTTCTTAATCTGTATGTTTTTAGGGCTTTTGTCGCTTTTAAAAAAAAGATTCTTTACCATGATATTGACATTTTAATATAGTTTTTAAATTCAAGTTCCATTTAAATAATAGTAGTTTTATCATCAAATAACCGGCATCAGGATAGTGTCATCACTTCAATAATAAATAATTTCACAGAGATTCACAAATTTACGAAAAAAATTGATTAACCAAAGAGAAAAAAAATTATTTGTCCTATGAAATGTTAATAGCTTAGTCCTGCACCAAAATTGAATAAAGCATAACCATCAGGTTCCAGGTAACCCGGAACATCCTCTTTGTTATTTTCAACAGCGATTTCTGATACGGGTATGGTAACAGGAAGTTTTCCGGTTGGGTTGAACTTGCCGGATACCACATCCAGAAGTGCTTCGGGAGTGTTGCCGAATGTTGCAAATAGTCCGATATAATTATTAAGTGTATGATCATTCCAAATCTCATCCAGGACAAACGGATTACTGAAATTAATTGCAAGAACTGTTGGTTTTTTTGAGACAAGGCTATTAACATAATCAACATCAATTGCACACTGCGAAAGTGAAACACGCAATGGTGAGTCATCAGCCGGGAAAAGCGGTCTCATCGAAGGTTTCAGCCAAAGTAATATAACATCTGCCTCTTCAGGCGTTTCAACAAACTGATAATGATTGTAATCCTCCGGCATGTATACTTCGCCACCACCTTTAACCTGCTTGGAATAAGGCTTTGAGTACATCTCAAAATATATTTTAGTGTTTGGTTCAACCGGCAGATTACCGTTATTGTTGTGAAGCATTACAATTGACTTCCTCTGCGCTAAGTCGGCCTCTTTCTGAAATTCAGCCGATCCGGTAATAGTGGTTGCTTTTGCTTCATCCACATATGGGTTTTCAAACAATCCGAGCTCAAACAACTCAATTAAAAGTAGCTTTACAGACTCGTCAACATATTTAATATCTGCGATACCATTGTTAATTGACTTCAGCAGAATCTCAGGATTGGCATTTCCGGCAAACATATTGGTGCCTGCCTCAAGTGCTTTAGCATATCTTTCTTCAATAGAAAGTTCTTCAACACCCCATGGCATGGAGTCGATGGGACCGGTGTCAGAATTTATAATACCTTTAAAACCAAGCTCATCGCGAAGCAGGTCTCTTAAAATTCCTTTATTATAGGCATAAGCAACCTCCTCGTATTTAGTGTCTTTAGGAAGTGAGTAGTAGGGCATTATAGCACTTGCACCTGCATCTATTGCTGCTTTAAACGGAATGAGGTTGTTTTCAAACATACCACCGGGAAACACTTCGTTTCTGCCGTAACTGTAGTGTGGGTCGAAACCGTTCTCAGTTGCACCTCCGCCGGGGAAGTGCTTGATAGTAAGTGCGACTGAACCACTGTTCAGACTTTCACCCTGAAACCCTAAAACAATCTCACGCATTGTTTCCGCAGCTTTTCCTGAATGCTCACCAAACGTACCTTCAATGCGTTGCCAGCGGGGTTCTGTTGCTAAATCGGCCATATACATATATCCTTTACGAATACCTACAGCTACCCATTCCTGACGGGCTATATCTGCAAATTTTCTAACTGTTGAAGGGTCATCAATTGCCGCTAATCCTAATTCAGTTGGCCACTGTGTGAATACATCAGAAACAACCTGAGTAGTGCCAAGGGTTGCTCCATTTAAATGGTTGCGGGGATTGGATGCAAATATTACCGGAATTCCCAACCTGTCGCTTTCTGCCAATGCCTGTACTTTATTTGCCCATTTTGCAATAGTATCGGCTGTAGTATTTGTGCGTAAAATGAAATGGCGCAGTTTATACTCTGTTATACCTTTAGTTGTACCAACAGCATTCATTACAGGATATTTTAGAACTTCGCCTGTGAACTGGTTAAGCTCTGATATAATATCCTCTTCATTAAAATCTGTAGTAATCTCAGGGATCTCTCCGGTATCTATTCCGAGAGCCGAAATCATATTAGCCTCACCTCCCATACGGATGTCGGCAATTAGCATCATTCCGGCCTTATCTTTAATAGTCATTTTTGACAGAAGATTCTCAGCCCTTTCATCGGAAGGAAGTCGCCAGTCTTCATATTTATCTAATACCCCATTATTATTGAGGTCTTTAAACTGAAGCCCTTCGACCCTTAGAATATTTGTAGTTCTATAACCCAGTTCTTTTTGTTCTTGTTGTCCTCTCATAACGCAGCTCGTTAAAGAAATCAAAAGTATTAATGCTAAAACACTAATATATCTATGTACCATATAGTTTAATTTTCGGTGTAGTTAATCGTTTAGCAAAACAAATGTAATTATAAATGAGCTAATTGCAATAAAAATTTCCTTAATTATTTATCAATTAAGCAGAAGCAAGTGTTTCTATATCGTTAAAATATTATTTAGCAGGATTATCCCGGTTCAGGTTAGAAGTGAATTTCAGACCTTCGTACTGCATAAAGAACCTGTTATGCCATTATTAACCAGCTTCTGCGGTCCTCCGACTCTGGTAATCTGTAGGGAGCATGTTTAATGCAGTTCTTCAACCCATTTAGTTTAAATGACAAAGCCCTGATTCTCATTTGAAAATCAGGGCTTATTTGTACCCAGAGTCGGGATCGAACCGACAAGGACTTGCATCCATTGGTGTTTGAGAC
>CAZYNA010000112.1:0-5147 GCA_964648775.1 uncultured Proteiniphilum sp.
TTAAGACGGTATGCACCTATAAATTCAGGTACACTAACACTAAAGAAAGGGGAGAAATGACCACGAAGGGATGAAATCTTCGACTGAACAAAGAAACTTCTGTACATGTTATTAGTAATCATGGAATTATAACAAATAGATTGTTATGGATAAAATATTATTCTTGCTCTCGTTTTTATTTCTCCTTTCGTGTCATCATACCCGGGAAACAAAAGAAAAAGTGCCTCATATAGTGGGGCATCATGGAACTAAAACAACTGACGTGGACTGGTATTCCTCGGACGTGAAGGCGCCAAAGTTCGAAGGATTGGAGGGTATTGACTTCCGTATTTCAACCTCAAATGAAGAGGCACAAGCGTATTTTAACCAAGGGTTGATGCTCTCTTACGGGTTTAATCACGCGGAAGCAGCACGATCATTTCACGAGGCCACCCGGCTGGACCCGGCTTGCGCCATGGCCTTCTGGGGCTATGCATACGTGCTGGGGCCAAATTATAACGCACCCATGGAAGAGGATAACTTTCAACGAGCGTACGAGGCGAGTATGAAAGCACAATTACTTTCCGGGAGCTGCACGCCAAAAGAGAGGGCACTTATTGAAGCACTCACCTTCAGGTATGCGCTGGACCCTCCCGCCGACAGGGCTCCGTTGGACATCGCTTACGCTAAAGCCATGAAAAAAGTATATGAGCAATACCCCACCGATCCCGACGTGGGAGCTCTTTACGCGGAATCGCTGATGGATGTGCATCCGTGGGATCTTTACGATAAAAAAACAAAAGAGCCTAAAGCCTGGACGCCTGAACTGATTGCCGTACTGAAACACCTCATTGAAATCAATCCACTGCATCCCGAAGCACACCATTTTTATATTCACGCTCTGGAAGCTTCTGCAACTCCCGAGAAAGCACTTGCAAGTGCGAAGTTGTTGGAGACCTTAGTGCCCGGGGCAGGACACCTATTGCATATGCCGTCTCATATTTACATTAATACGGGGGATTATCATCTTGGATCCCTCGCAAATCTTCGGGCAGTGGAAGCTGACAGCATTTATACTACTGTCTGCCACGCACAAGGCGTTTATCCACTGGCCTATTACCCGCATAACTATCATTTTTTAGCGGCAACGGCCACGTTGGAAGGTAATTCTGAATTAGCATGGATGGCCGCAATGGAACTACAACGGCATACTGCAACGGATATAATGGGAGAGCCTGGATGGGGGACATTGCAGCATTATTATATCATTCCTTATTATATTGCAGTAAAATTGGGGATGTGGGATACCATACTTTCCCTTCCGGCACCCGAGAATCTTGTTTATCCAAAGGCTATCTGGCATTATGCAAGGGGGATGGCTTATTTGGGAAAAGAGGATGCGGAAAATGCACGAAAAGAAAACGCCAGCCTGGAATCATTGGCCACCGACCCCGTGCTGCATGAGACTACTATTTGGAATATCAATACCGCGGCAGATTTAGTGCAAATTGCCCTAAACATACTTTCGGCCGAAATAGCTACAAAACAAAACCAGTTTGATATTGCTATTTCATTGCTTGAAGAGGCGGTAGCAATTTAAGACAACCTCAATTACAACGAACCGCCCGACTGGTTTTTTTCTGTACGGCATCACTTGGGAGCCGTGTTGATTCAATCCGGAAAATATAGTGAAGCCGAGAATATATATCGACGGGATTTACAGACATGGAAAAGAAATGGCTGGGCACTGATTGGATTGTATAATTCGTTGATAGCCCAAGGCAGAATAGCGGAAGCCCGGGTTGTTCTATCTGACTTTGACGAGGTGTGGCAATATGCCGACCTCCAAATTACATCCTCCTCCCCTTTGCATGTTAAGCCATAGGCTTGAGTCTCGGGAGCATCATTAAACCATTTTGACAGCGAAATAAATGAAACAGATTCACCATATACAAACTATCCTTTTCGTGCAGGATCAAGAGGCGAGTACCGATTTTTACACGAAATTATTTCGTCAGGAACCGGATTTGCATGTCTCCGGAATGACGGAATTTATACTAAGCAATACCTGCAAGCTGGGGCTTATGCCGAACAGGGGCATTGCCAAGATTCTGGGTGATAAAACCCTCCATCCCGAACAAGGAATCGGGATACCTCGTTGTGAATTGTATCTGCGCGTCGAGAATATCGACCTTGAATTTGATAACGCGCTGAAAGCCGGTGCCAGGCTAATCAGCCCTATTGAAGACCGTGACTGGGGCGATAAGGCTTGTTACTTTGCCGATCCCGACGGGCACATTATTGCATTTGCGGAACCGTTGCAGGAATTTTCCCGCTAAAAATACAACATTCGAAAAGGAAAGATCTCACTTGTGTTAGATGTAATGGTTTACAGTCGTGTTTGGCTGAACATTGTAAATATCTCAATCATGGATCTCCGGTTTTTGTATCGTGTACGGTAATCATTAATCATCTGCCTTACAACGGGTTCCCCTCCCTCTATTTTAAGCATAGTCGTAAAATACCCTACAGTGTTCTCGTATATATCCCGTCCGGTATTATTCATGTAGTTATCAATTGCTTGTTTGAAAAGGTCTACTGTCTCAGCGGGAAATTCATCGGACACATGTTTGTGATATCGCTCTAAAACCTCGATGCGGAGATACTTCTTCAGGTATGACAATAGACGAGCTGCCTGTTTTTCCTCCACGTAGATATCGGCTACACTTGCAATAAACCATTCCCGATTTTTTTGGTAATGGTTTATCAGTTTTTTGATTTCCACGGACCACTCCTCTTTCGAAAAAGTTGATTTGTAGACCCGGTAATATTCAAGACGAAAGTCATTATCAATAAACTTACGGGATATTTTCCGTACCTCTTTTGTGTTATCTTCTTTCCTGGCTATTTCCAATAGATATTCATCCCAGCGAGCGTTATACCCGTTAAACCGATGATGATTTTCCTTATTTTGGAGAAACTCGTTTATTAATCTTTTTGCCTCCTTGTATCTATTATCAGCGATCATCTCTTTGACAAAAATTTGACGAAAATCTTCAATTTGCAAGTTTTCTTCAATTATCCTATGTGCGGTTTGAGCATTTCCTCTCTCCTTATAAAAGTCGATTTTCAGCTCCAGGATTTGTTTTGCTTCATAGGAGCTTTTATCCGAAAGACCGGCAAACCGTTTATCTTGCATGGCAATATACGTTTCAGGAGCGGTGTCTCTTGTGACATTCATTATCAACCCGTTAAACAAATTTTTGGCAACCCTATCATACTTGTACTTTTCTACTTCCTTTTTGCAATACGTCAATAACTCTTCCGCAGTCAAATAACCCGCATTATACGCTTCTTCAAGAATACCGAAGGGCTCATACAAATAATCCTCGCTAACATACCCATCCAAATTGGCATCGATTCCCCTCGTCCACTCTGCATACTCTTCTAGGCAGGCTTTTGCAATCAAGACTGCTTCTTTCCCATTGCCTTGTTCCACATATTCTCTTGCCTTTGCAAGCCATTGATCCAGAATGTCAATCTCGAAACTATCGTAATGATAATCGTAGATATCATCAGCATCAAAGTCGATATCCTTTAAGGCAGAACGTATTATTTCAGAAAAATTGATATTACCGGGCTGTTCCTGTTGAGGAGTAAATTCCAGTAAAATAGCCTGCCGGAAGATAGTGTTGTGCAATCCAAAGCGGATAACGAACTCCTGTAAATCGTTTAAAGTCATTCCCCGAATCAAATTCTCGAAAACACCTGTTTCGGAGCCAGTCTTATTCCGGGCAATACGTTCATTAATGGATTCCAGAACAATCGGAATATGCTTACAAGGATAATAATCACTGGGGCAGGAACAGGAAAAGCTCCGGACATCTTTCCTGTAGGTTTCTATTTTTATAGTATAAACACCATAGTTCCCGCGATATTGGGCCTTCCAAAAGTTGGGACGTGTTTCTTGTAAATTGATTATCTTGTTCATAATGTGATAGTATATTGTTCAAGTTTCGCCTGTCATACGATTGCAATTATCGGTGCATGTATTTCGAGTTTACTCCCGAAGCTTGAGTATGTTATTTACCGGGTATTTTTAATAATAAATAGCGTCTCGAAAAGAGGAGTCCGACGAATCAGCTTTGTATGATTTAGTGTAAACTTGCCACTCTCGTCGATGGTAACTAGTCCGAGGTTAAAAAACAACCCGTCGAATACCCTCCACGAATAGCAATGTGCAGCTATCTCCTCTCGTGATCTATACCGTTCAGAAACCTCTTCAATCAACAAAGGGAATGCCTTAAAGTATTTATCGGAATTGAATGTGTCTTTTTGGTCTTTCTTCCCATATTTATGCAGAAGAACGAGATTAAAACCAAGACCTACATTTCCGATATTTTCAGACGAATAGGAATCAAAGTAGGCTGGGTTATATATGGTAAGCATAGTGGTTAACATGGTCAACAACATTCGGCGGTCACTCTTCATTAATTCTTTTCCCTTTTTTGTCAAAGAAAGAAAGTTGTTGCGTTTCTTTACTACCCTCATCAGCTCTGTAGCTATTCTCGCCATTTGGACAGAAACAGAGTCTTGCTCCGTACGCAATTTAACTATTCCACTCTGGATATGGGCTTCGGTGGCTCCTATCGAATAGACTTCCTTCACGATACGCGGTGGAAGATTCCCTGTTTTGGTTAATTTAAGATTCTCTTCTTTTCCGATAATTTCCAGCATTTTTTTCACCTGCCGAAATAGTGGTACAGAATCACAGTTATCATCGTTGAAGTCTGCGAGTTGAACAGGACAATTCTTCCCAAATAGATCATGCAGTATATACTGCATTTGAGTAGAAGAATATCCTTCGAAATTTGCTAACGGCCGGCTATTCTCAATTTGCATCCATTCACCAACAAACCTGTTAAGATCTTCGATAGTCGGAGTGCCAATACCCGTTTCTCGTATCCGTTTCTCGATATATTTTTGAAGTTCTTCTTTATTAAGCATAAAACTTATTTTATCAGTAACCGCAATTTCGTCGCTTTGTTCGATTTTAATCAACTTGTTCCGAAGATAGGCCACTGCGTAAACTGCTACGCACAAATATACATACTATTACTCGAAAAGATACGCATTATTATCATAAATCACGGGCTTGATATTAATAA
>CAZYNA010000113.1:0-5078 GCA_964648775.1 uncultured Proteiniphilum sp.
TTAATACCTCAAACTCACCGTCAGCATAAGCATACTCGGTCGTAAGTTATAAGTATAATCAAACTTATCAAGCTCATTGTAGATAGAGTAAGTATATGACTTCTGATTAAACAGATTATTCCAGGAAAGGTCAAACTCAAACTGATTAATTTTGTAAGACACACCAATATCAGCAAACAGCATATCAACACTCTTGTCAGAAGTTATCTCGTTGTACGAATGCTCCAGTCGCCCGTTAAGCTGCCATTTATCAGCAATAATATAATATGCCGTCAACTGCTGTGTAACCTGCCATAATGTGGACTTCAAACTGCTGGCAGTATTAGTTATCTCTGTAGTTCTGCTGCTTGCCACAGTCTGGTAATTTACAGAACTGGCATCTGAGAGCTTCACATTTACCTTTGGCATAAACGCCCATACTGTCGATCGGAGTGGATACAAAACACCCTGCTGCTGTCGCTCGCCGATAATATTATTGTAGTTAACACCCAACGAAGCATTAGTACGTATATCAGGAAAATATTTACCTGCGTACGCACTCCAGATAAGCATGTTTGAATTCGTTTTAAGCTCCCTGCTACCCGAAACAGACTCAGTGCCAACAAACCTCTGAGATGACACCAGATTACGTCTGGAAGGAGAGTAAGTCAGCCCGGTATTAAAAAAGAATGTTGTAAGTGGATTACGATACTGAATATTACCACCAAACGACTGTCTCATGTTAAGTGGGAGTACACCACTGCGTTTACTAAAACTTCGGTAACCCGACATAAAAAAAACATTCGTCAGGTCCATAAAATCACCAATAGAATTGGAGTATCTGTAAGTTAATCTACCTGTAAGCATAGGCCCAAAACGGTAATTAACTCTAACTGACGGGTCAGCAAAGAAGTTAGAATAATCATCATACCCCACCCCGTTATTCAACTTGTTATCTATCTTCATAATATGCCGCCTTAGCGTTAGGTCGGCATTAATGGTAAGCCGGTTCTTCCGATACACATAAGTAGGAATTAACTCTAATATAAAGTGATTTGAAGCAATATCCGAACTCGTACTATCCACAAAAACCGGATGAGTAAGCTCAGAGTTGTATCTGTCTATAGAAGCCACAAAAGCACCCTTTAGAATGAAATTTGAGTTTCTGAACCCCGTACTGTAGTATGTGCTGTTTCGGGTATAGAATCCCGAAAGCTCCACTTGCTGATGCTGATCGTTGCTGATTGTATCAATACTCACCGACAGCATCTGAGGTTGTGAAGAGTAAACTGCAAAAGAGGTTATGTCCCATATCTGCTTACCCCACTTTTTCACAAAATTAAAATCATTCTTTATTTGCTGATAAGGAGTATCAAAATGCTGGTTAACACCAATCATATTCATTTCAACCATAGATGAAGCACTATTTTGGCTGCCATTCCAGTTCAAAGAATTGTTAAGATAATAACCCGGACTGTTATTTGTAAATGTAGCAGTTGCATCAACAGTGTTTGTACGGCGCGAAAGCATACTCACCTCACTTATCCTCAGCGTCCCTTCAGGCAGAAAATACTCACTGTTCCGCGTACTGTTTTCCTCCGACACATCATGAAGATATTGAAGATTAAGTCTGAACTGACTATGCTCACCTGTTTTCCATAAACTGTTTACCGACCCGATATGCGAATTATTAAAAAGATGTCTTTTCTTTTCCAGAGGCGGCGATCTGAAGCTGTGAGAATTTAGCAGAGTCCTTTGCGAGAATCCAGAAACATCTTCAAGACTTCCTGAAGAAAGAGTCTGTGCATTTAGTTCAGATGCTATATCCTTTGCAGAATTATTAGTCTTATACATAGCAATAAACTGCTGTTTAGCCCCTGCACTCATTGCAAACGCCTCCGCAAGCCAAACAGGCTCTTCGGCATATCCTGCACCAATAGAAACAGTACCTACCGGTCGTGACAGCTTATCCTTCTTTAATTTGAGATTAACAGCCGCCCTGTCGCTAAACACATCATCCTTAATTGCCCTTACCGGCTGATGGTTCTCTATAATTTCCACATTCTGCACAGCATCCACAGGCACGTTGTTAGTTGCTATACCATACCGCCTTTCAAGCAAGTCGAGCCCCTCAATATAAAACTTATTAATAGACTCACCCTGATACTTAATACCCCCACTCTCGCTCACCTCAACACCCGGAAGCTTTTTGAGCAAGTCACCAATATTCTTGTCGCCAGCACTCTTAAAAGCATCAACACTATACACCAGAGTATCCTCACGGCTCCACATAGCCTGTGATTTCACCTCCACCTCCCGAAGAACAATCTCTCCGAATGACATCTCGATATATAGGTTTTGCGACTTGTTCTCCACTGTTCTAACATGATTCTCATATCCCAGCAGTCTTGCCTGAAGCTTAAAAGAGGTCAGCTCGCTATCTGTTTTCAGGTTGAAAGCCCCCTCCTTATTGGTTATGGAGTAAGTCACAACCTCCTCATCAGTATCAATTAGAGTTATAACCACCCCCGTCATCGGCTGCTTATCTTCACTATCAGTTACAACACCGGTTATTACGGTTTGCCCATATACAGAAAGGCAAACACAAAACAACAAAGCTATTATTGAGAATCGGTATTTCATCATTCATCCATAAGCTCAATTGGATTATATGGGCGCGATCTGCTTACATGCTGAGGCAGCTCACCCTGAATCATACCCGAAGCATTTACAAATGCAGCAGGGTTGCTCATATATTCTTTTTGCAGACTTAGGAATTTGTTCAAAGATGTTTTAACAAAAAGTCTCTGTTTCAGATAAATTGTTCTTAATCCTTTAATTGTTTTCAACCCCTTTGCCTCAAAAACATGATGATTCCTTTCATCCTCAACTCTTAATATCAACCCCGGCAATCCTCCAAATTTCCATGGTCCGTCGCTGACTGGAATATCAGGAGCATACCATGCAGTGTAGTTACGACCTCTAAAATATGTAGTTGCCTTCTTGCATTCATATCCAAGTACACTCATTGTATCAGGCAGAAGCTTCCAGGCTTGTAAATTCAACGTATCTTCAAAAATGTAGTTATTAAAAGGAACACGATCAACAACAGTTATACTGCCTATTGGAAAATTTTTATACAAATGTGTTCTTTGAGCATCTTTGCGAATGCTTCTTCTTATTCCACTTTTCTCTTCGTATCTGGCTGTTCCAAAATCTGCTAACGTCAAGGAATAATCTAAAAAGTATTTCAAATCATAATACTTAGAAACATTATCACCAATCTCCAGTATCATCAAATTCTCTTTGATTATATCAGGATGCTCCAAGTCAGTCAAATATGTATATCTATATGTACAAATTATGTTTGCCGTATCCAGTACAGTTCTTTCTGCCAACTTCAATTGTGAAAATACAGGCAGCAAAATCAATGATAGTACTCCAACTAAGGTAAGTCTTAACTTCATATTAGATAACTTTATATATCAACACTAATCCAAAAGCTCAATTGGGTTATAAGGGCGAGCTTTACGAGTATGAGAAGGTAATTCGCTTTTTATTAACCCTGAATTCTCTAGTGCTGAAGCCGGATTGCTATTAAAATCGTTTAAAGCTTTAAGAAAACCACTTTTATCTGTATTAATATAATGACTTTCAAGCATGTAAATTGGTGCATCGTCATCTGTTTTTTCAATTGCATTACATTCAAAACTATAATGACCTAAGTCGTCCTCAATTTTTAAAATCAACCCCGGTAAACCCGAAAACTTCCATGGACCATCACTTACCGGTATATCCGGAGCATACCAAGCTGTGTAGTTTCTCCCTCTGTATGATGTTGTTGCCTTATTACAGTTATATCCACATACCTCTAGACTACCTGATGACAAATTCCACTCTGGTTCATCTATATTCTCAACATATTTAAATGTACCACTTAGTGGTATCCTATCTGTTACTGTTAATTTGCCATCAGGATAGTTTTTAAAAATATTAAGCGATGTCCCACCTTTCATTAGTGGCATTAGTTTGTTGATTAGCTCTTCCATGCTAACATTTTTCTCTGTATAAACATCTTTCAGAGAATCAGCCATCCACAACTGGTAATCAGTAAACTTAGAAATACTATTACCAATTTCCAGCAACATGAAGTTTTCCTTCTTATTATCGGGCAACTCAACATCATTTACACTAAGCATTTTGTAGTGCACTTTAAAGACACAAGTATCCAACACTTGTTTTTTTGACGCTACTGACACCATTTGCATATCACTAGGATTAGTAGACTTTATTTGCTGAGAAAAGAGGCTTTGAGTAAAGAAACAAAGAAGTAAGATCAGTTTTATCTGTTTTTCCATAAGTCGTGAAAGATTATGTATTATTATTTCGTAAATATATAGCAAAACTCTTATTGGTAAACTAGTGATTATTTTCTAATCACCCTCTCTTTAGATTTTTTACAGTCTCATATAAAAAGAAACCTATAAAGAGTATTGATAATAGCAGTATCAAATAAATATTGGGAGTTTTATTTATAAAGAAATAACTAATATAGAGATACAATAAAAAACTAAAAGATAATATCCAGCGCCAAACACCTAACTTATCTCTATATTTCCTTAGTAGAAAAAACAGTAAAACAACAACTATCAGAAATAAGGATTGCATAACTATTGCTGTATTTGCTATAAAAAGCATTTGAGTAATAACTAAGTTTTTCATTGATTATATTTTTTTCTATTTACTCTGTCTGCTCTCAATTTCAAAATAAGTGAAGCATACCATAAAATATTTACCGGATGAAAAGCCGTGAAGTAGAAGTCTTTTCTGCCGTAGGAATAAAAAATCAAAAATCCAACAAGCAAAAGTGTCGTTATGAGCAAAACAATATTCATTGTTTTTTTACTGTTGAAAATTTCAGCAATCATATTCAGATACCATATTTTAATAATTGTTATACAGCAAATCTACACAGTCTAATTAATGTAAAGAAGCAGATATAGTTTTTTTGTTGAAATATATAGATTTGTTTTTCTCCTAACTTCATATATATTTTAAAATCAGATAAATACAAAACCAAAAATATAGGTTGAAAAACC
>CAZYNA010000114.1:0-4958 GCA_964648775.1 uncultured Proteiniphilum sp.
ATACTGAGAGAGGGCATGCAGCATTAAAAGCTTCTTTTGTGATGATGTATAGTCCTGATAATCCCGAAACTAAAGCTCAGTGGGAAAAGGTGTATCCCTTTTTCGGAGAAGAGGATTATGGGTTTATGATGGAGAACTACGGGCATGGCGGCCGCACAAGTCCCGAAGGTGAAGGGATGGGAGAGTTTACAATTTACGATTGGGGCAATGGCGCTGCTGCAGAGGCTTACAATCGCATACTAGACAAGTTTGGAGAAATAAAATAAAACAATATGAAACTGAATAAAATTAATCGGGTAATTGCCATGATAGTTATAGGAGCAGCAACAATCTCCTGTACAGGCAATAAAAAAACATCAGAGAATATGGGAAATGATTTTGAAAAAGGAACTTTTGGGTATGATGTAAATTATCTTTCAGAGAAAGATGATTTAATTATATTAAAATCAGATGATAAGAAAGCACAAGTAATCTTGTCTGCAAAGTATCAGGCTAAAGTATTTACTTCAACCGCCAACGGGCTGCAAGGAAATAGTCACGGTTTTGTTAACTATAATTTCTTTGATTCAGGTGTTGTTGATGAGCATATGAATGGATTTGGTGGCGAAAACCGTTTTTGGCTCGGACCGGAAGGGGGGCAGTACTCAATCTATTTTGCTCCCGAAACCGAACAGGTTTATGACAACTGGCATACTCCTAAGGCAATAGATATTGAGGCGTGGAATGTTAAGAGTGCGACTGATAAAAAGGCTACTTTCGCAAAGGATATGATTCTTAATAACTATAAAGGTAATAGCCTGGATCTTTCTGCTGAGAGAACAGTTTCACTTTTTACCGACAATGAAATACAAAACAATCTTAATATTCAACTTCCCGAAGGGGTAAATGCAGTTGCTTATTCCACACTCAATATTATTACCAACAATAATGATTTTGAGTGGAACGAGCAAACAGGAACCGTTTGTATGTGGATGCTGGATATGTATAACCCCTCTGATTCTGCTGTTACTGTAATACCTTACAACACGGGTAATGAAGCTGATTTGGGTTCGGTTGTAACTTCCGACTATTTTGGTGAAATTCCTGCTGAGCGTCTTATCGATGATAATGGTATTCTATACTTCAAAACTGATGGTGAATCGAGAGGAAAGCTTGGAATGAATGCAAAAAGAACAACTTCGCTTGCAGCCAACTATGATCCAATATCAAAAAGACTGACGATAGTAACTTTTGATGTTCATCCTGATGCTGTATATCTTAATCAGGAGTGGAATCCCGAAAGAGATCCCCTTGTTGGCGATGCCTTAAATGCATATAACGACGGTCCGCTTGAGGATGGAAGTATAATGGGTCCTTTCCTTGAACTTGAGAGTAGTTCACCCGCTGCATTTCTTAAACCGGGCGAGTCGCTTAGTCATACGCATAATATATATCATTTTGTTGGCTCAGAAGCGGCTCTTAACCCCATTGCCGAGAGCCTTCTTGGTGTTAGTCTTGAAACAATTAAAACAGTGTTCTAGTACTAAAAACTGTAACACATAAGAAAATACTGATATTAAATTTGTAAAACTAAAAACATGAATAAAAATGTAGAAAAACATCGACTGGTACCATCGGGAATCGTTTTCCCGTTTATACTTCTTACCTCTCTCTTCTTTATTTGGGCAGTTCCGAATAATATGACAGATACTATGCTTGCTGCGTTCAAGCGAATAATGAGTTTGTCTGATACGCAAACGGCGTGGATTCAAGTTGTTTGCTATCTCCTTGGATACGGCTGTTTTGCCTTGCCCGGAGCAATATTTATAAAGAAACATACATATAAATCAGGTGTTCTGTTAGGACTCGGAATGTGTGTACTGGGAACAATGCTTTTTTATCCAGCAATGCTTGCCAATGGAATCAGTTCACCACTAAGTTTTGCTACTTACCTGTTTGCAATATTTGTTCTTTTTGCCGGACTTGCAGTGCTCGAAACTTCTGCAAATGCGTATGTGTATTCACTGGGTGACCCAATTACCGCTACACGACGTCTTAATTTCTCGCAGGCATTCAATCCTTTCGGAGCTCTTACAGGCGTTTTGGTTAGTCAGATTTTTGTATTGTCTCAGTTAAACACAATGACTGCCGGTGAGAGGGCTTCGCTAACCGGTGAGGAACTTGCCACAATTCAAAACGGGGAGTTAAATGCAGTAACTACAGCATATATGATTCTTGGTGTGATAATGCTTGTTTTACTACTTCTGATTTTGTTCACTAAGATGCCAAAAGCTCAGGATGATGACAAGAGTCTGAATTTAAAGGCAACATGGAGGCGACTGAAAAAGAATAAAAACTATGTATGGGGTGTTGTAGCCCAGTTTTTCTACGTTGGAGCTCAGATTGCAGTTTGGTCGTTTATAATCAGATATGCAATGCAAACGCTTAACTTTGATGCTGTTGTTGCTGCTTTAGGAGCTAATCCGTCGCAGGAAGCAGTAATTGAAGCACTAAGAGGTGTTGAGCCTATTGCAGGTGGTTTTTACAGTCTTGCCCAATCACTGGGTATTGACGCCCTTCTTCCGCGAACTGCTGAGCAGGCCGGCGCAACTTATTATATTCTTTCTCTGTTCCTCTTCGTTATTGGACGTTTCGTTTGTACATGGCTGATGAAATTCACTAAACCGGTAAATATTTTATCAGGATTAGGAGTTCTTGCCACAATTGCTTCGATAATAACCATATATGGTGAAGGCTTTGTTGGTGTTTATGCATTGATGTCAATTTCAGGATTTATGTCAGCTATGTTCCCTACAATTTATGGGCTAGGTATGAGAAACCTTGGTGAGGATACAAAGATAGCCGGGTCAGGTATGGTTATGGCTATTGCTGGCGCCGCTTTATTGACGCAAGTACAAGGTATTCTTTCAGATCAGGCCGGAAGTATCGCGTTTGCATATTGGGTTCCTGCAGTTGCTTTTATTATAATCACTCTTTACAGTTTCACGATTGCAAGAAAAACGGAAGTTGATCCTGAAGAAAGTGAAATTGTGTAACTATTGAATTTTAAATTGAAAGGTGTTTTAAATGGAAAAACTTATTATAGGAATCGACTATGGTACTGATTCTTGTCGCGCAATAGTGGTGAACAGCTCCTCGGGCGAGGAGCTGGCATCACATACTTCTTTCTATCCAAGATGGAAAGAGGAGCTTTACTGCAATCCTTCTCTAAACCAATATCGTCAGCATCCTCAGGATTATATAGATTCTCTTGAGGAGGTAATTCGCGGTGCATTGCAAAATCTTTCTAAAACTGAAATAGAGAATATTGCAGCAATAGGAATTGATACTACCGGCAGTACGCCATGTCTGACCGATATTAACGGTACACCCCTGGCTTTATTACCTGAATTTTCTGAAGATCCTGATGCAATGTTTATTCTCTGGAAAGATCATACCTCAATCAAGGAGGCTGATGACATAAACAGACTGGGGAGGAAGTGGAAAACCGACTTTACCTCTCTATCCGGAGGTATTTACTCTTCAGAATGGTTTTGGGCAAAGGCATTGCATATGCTCAGGCATAATGAGAAAGTGAGAGCTAAAGCATATTCTATAATAGAGCATTGCGACTGGATGCCGGCGCTACTTACCGGTAACCTAAAGCCGGAACAGGTGAAACGGAGTCGCTGTGCTGCAGGTCACAAAGGAATGTGGGCCGATGAGTGGGGAGGATATCCTTCGCAGGAGTTTCTTTCTGAATTAGATCCTCTTTTCGATGGGTTTAGAGACCGTTTAAGCAATGATACATATACAAGTGATGTCTCTGCCGGTAAAATAACCAAAGAGTGGTCTGAGAGGCTTGGATTGCCTCAGGATGTTGATGTGGCTGTAGGAATCATTGATGCTCATGCAGGTGCAATAGGTGCCGGAATAAGAGCAAATACAATGGTGAAGATTGTCGGAACATCTACTTGCGATATAGTTGTATCTCCTGTTGAAGATATTGGTGATAAGCAGATACCGGGTATAAGTGGTCAGGTTGATGGCTCTGTTATACCGGGATTGATTGGTCTTGAAGCCGGACAATCAGCTTTTGGAGATGTATATGCATGGTTTAAGGATATACTTGCCTGGGCAAGTGATAATAGAGAGTCGGTTGCTAAGGATATTTTACCAAAGCTAACTGCAGAGGCTGAAAAACTTCCTGTTAGTGAGAGTGATATAATTGCGAGCGACTGGCTAAACGGTCGGCGCACACCTTATGCTGATCTGACTCTAAAAGGTGGATTTGCCGGAATTACTTTAGGAACCACTCCTGCACAGCTTTACAAGAGCCTTGTTGAAGCAACCGCTTTTGGTTCCAGAGCCATAATGGAGCATATCGAAAACGAAGGGGTTAAAGTTACGGAAGTAATTGGCGTAGGTGGTATTTCTTTGAAGTCGCCTTACGTTATGCAAACTCTGTCCGACGTGATGGGAGTGCCTATTAAAGTAGCTGCAGCACAACAGGCCGGTGCACTTGGTGTTGTTATGTGTGCATCTGTTGCAGCAGGATTATACAGTTCACTCACACAAGCTCAGGAAACTCTTGGGCAAGGTGATCTTGCAGAATATCAGCCCCGCGAAGAAAATCGCAAGGTTTATGATAAATTGTATGACCGCTACAAAAAGTTTGGTAAATATCTGGAGCAGGAGTAATGTTATTTATTCCTGTCCATATTGATAATTTTTAAAACGAAAATCGACTCAGGAAGCTCAAGTGCATCTTTCATACATTTGGTGACAACACTCATAACTTCGTCATACTCTCCAAATACCTGAGTTGACATACTATTTGATTTTACAATAACATTTTGATGTGATTTCAGTGCCTCGATAAATGCTTTTATCGGGGCTCTGAAGTCTTTATTGAGTGGGTAAAAGCTTATATCTATTGATGTCTTCATAATCTTCTGAAATTTTTAATATTAATCCTA
>CAZYNA010000115.1:0-2776 GCA_964648775.1 uncultured Proteiniphilum sp.
CGCCACAGATAAAAATAAAGTAATACGAGATTATATTGCTCAAAGCGAAAGCCTGGCCAAAGCTGTGGGTGGAGTGTTGACACTTTAATTTCTGTTCTTAAATAGCATTTCAAACGCCTTAAATAGGTTGCTATAAGAGCCGCCAGATCTTTTAGAATATCGTTTAGCCCTTTCTATTGCTGTCTCAAGCTTGTTGTCTGAACATAAATCAGCTACCCATTTTTCCTTTTCAAGGAAAGTTTTTGTTTTACTATAGCCTTCGATATAATTTTGTAAAAGTGTCTCGGCTTCGTTTGAGTTAATAAATTCTCTGTTGGTATCTAAAAAATGAATAAGAAACCAAAATTCTATTGAAGGTAAACTGTCACATAATAAAACGTTTGGTGTTTTGCCATAGGTCCTGGATAATTGCTCAAGACGAAGTCTTTCAACTTCATTATATTTTGAAATATCAGCATCAAACACACAAATTATATACACATCATCAGACAGTAATCCTGCAATCTTTTTATCTAAATCTAAAATACTTGAACTGCCAAAGAATCTAGGCTTAATTATACAGTTAAACCTAAAAATTCTTTTTACATGACTTAGATAGTATTGTTCTGTTAAACCTTCGCCAATAATGTAAATTCCTGGCTTTATAGCTCTTGTGCTTTTCTTTCTTCCTCCCATTTCTATATATTTGGAATAGCACCAAACCTACCGGTTTGATATGCTTTCATTAGTGAGCTAATCCGGTTCAGACCTTTAAATTCAGTTAATGAATACAGGTCAGTTGAGCCATTTTCCTTTTTACTTGTAAACCAAATACTGTCTTTCCTTAATAGATCATCAAGTGCCAGAAGTCCGTCATAATGAGTGGTTAAAAGCAACTGAGATTGTCCGGGCTGTTTGAAAAAGTCCTCTATTATGAATTCAACCAGTTTAGGGTGTAACGATGACTCTATTTCGTCTATTGCCAGGAATGCATTTCTGTCCACAGTATTTTTAATTGCACTTGAAAGCCCAAATGTTCGCATTGTACCTCTTGATTGTAGGTTACTTGACATTTTATACTTTTCTGAATCTCCTTTATTATTAAGAATCTGATGTTCAAAAGAAGTTTGTGTGATTTTTATTGTCTTCTCTTTTTTTATTCTTTCTGACTCCTCCTTGTCAGATGATTCTAAGCTGTTTATCAATATATTAATAAATTCATCAGGGATTTTTTCGTCTATTTCCTCAGTGCTTATATTTGTAATATTAAAGTCGGCTCTATTTAAATAATTAAGTATAGCTTTTTTATTACTATCACTTTTTGTTATTTGTGATTCTGCAAAAGCAATCAAACTGGAAGTAGGTGTTATAGGCCTTTTTATTTGATTTTTAATCCACTCAATCATCAGATCTATTTCAGGTACAGAAGTATTAACTTGATTGTACGCTGCTAATACCGACATATTTGGTAAGCATTTGAGAGTAATCTCATGCTTAGCCAAATCACTAATTTTTACCTTTTCAGTATTAAATGCTATTTCAGATACATTGCCCTCCAGTTTTCTGTCAAATAATTTAGCAGGCTGAGTTCCGGGGTAGAAGTAAAGTTGTTCCGAGCATACTTTATTTCTATCCAGCTCAAGTTTATACAAGTATTTTGTTCCATTAATGTAGAATATTAGTGAAAACTCCGAGGGAAGATCAGGAGTGTCATTGTCTAATATAAAAGGAATAGTACCTGTATTCTGGTCTTTGTTGTCTGGTATATTCAGCCAAAATCCGTTTAAAAAATCAAATGCATTTATAAGATTACTTTTACCTGATGCATTAGCTCCGTAAACTATAGCTAGTCTTAATATTCTAACACCTTCAGTTACTTCAACAACCTGATAATCCTCAAAAGATTTATCTTTAGTCGCTTCGAAGCTAAATGTGACCTCATCTTTAAAAGATAGGAAGTTCTTTATTTTTAATTCTAATATCATTCTTAAGTGTTTTTAGTTTGCAGTTTTTTATTTTCTCTCAATCTATATATGATGCAAATTAAACTGTTTCTCAAATTATATGCAAATATAGGAAATATAATTAGCATGCAAAAGGTTTAAAATGCGGAAAATGCAATAAATCTGCCATAATGTATATTGAAATGCCAAAAGGTCCATGCCAAAATAGCATATTAGTATAAATATTGCATTTATAAGGGTTGCGACATGCAAGCTGAAACAAGATTTTACTGTATATAATACAAATAAAATTAAACAAATGATAAGATCTTGTAAGGTGTAATTCTTCTCCTCCCCCTCTCCCTTCTTCCCATCTAACTCCTCGACCTTAAGATGTTTTGTGGGGACCCATTGATTGTATAGAGCGTTAAAGAGTATTTGTTTGAGCGAAGCGAGTTTATACTCTTTAGCTCTATACAATCAAATCATGGGTCACAAAATATCGATAGTCGAAGAGGTAGATGGGAAGAAATACACATGATAGTAAAATTTTAATCCCCCCAATAAGTCACAAAATATCGATAGTCGAAGACATAGATAGGAAGAAATAACCCCAATAAATACCCTCCATACAAATAATTTGATTAAATTTGCACAGTAATTAACATCTATGATCTTCAGTGTCAGTAAGAATAGAAAATACAATAAAAGCATTTAGTACAAAGCCATTTACTGGAGCCACACACACGCCGCTCCCATAAGCAATGCTATGCAATTTTCACTGAAATCATTTTTGTAATGCAAGTGAAAACCCCCATTAGTAAATGGGACAGGTATTCACGAAGTGCGCCCCG
>CAZYNA010000115.1:2876-4934 GCA_964648775.1 uncultured Proteiniphilum sp.
AAGATACTAATAACCGGAGGAGCAGGCTTTATAGGCTCAAACCTAACCGAATCACTCCTGAGGAAAGAGCACGAAGTAAAAGTATTAGATAACTTCGCAACAGGAAAGATCGAAAACCTCCTCCCATTGTTAGAGCAATACCCCGATAAGCTAACCCTGCAAGTGGGAGATATAAGAAATATCGACGATTGCAAGGAAGCCGCAGAAGGTGCCGATTACGTGTTTCACGAAGCAGCATTAGGCTCCGTACCCCGCTCAATAAAAGATCCCGTCACGTCTAACGATGTTAACGTTTCGGGATTTCTTAATATGCTTGTAGCGTCGAGAGATGCAAATGTGAAGCGATTCATATATGCCGCCAGTTCATCCACCTATGGCGACAGCAAATCCCTTCCCAAGGTAGAAGACGTAATAGGAAAACCCCTCTCGCCCTACGCAATCACCAAGTATGTAAACGAGCTGTATGCCGATGTGTTCTCCCGCACGTATGGGGTGGAGTGCATCGGATTAAGATACTTCAATGTCTTCGGAAGGAGGCAGGACCCCAACGGAGCATATGCCGCCGTAATACCCCTGTTTGTGAAGAAACTCATGGCGCATGAGTCGCCCGTAATAAATGGAGATGGAGAGTATAGCCGCGACTTCACCTATATCGATAATGTTATTCAGATGAATTTGCTAGCGATGGATACTGCCAACCCCTCTGCAATCAACACCGTTTACAACACCGCTTATGGCGAGAGAACAACGCTCAATCAGCTTGTGCAGTACCTCAAGGAATTCCTTTCGGAGTACGACCCCGGGATTGCTGATGTAGAGGTGATACATGGCCCCAACAGAGCGGGAGATATCCCTCACTCGCTTGCAAATATCGATAAGGCAAAGAGCCTGCTGGGATACAGCCCCGAGTACTCCATGAAGGAAGGACTCAGAGAGGCGGTTAAATGGTATTGGGAGAATCTGTAATCAGATATAAATTACAAACAAATGAAAGATATAAAAATTTGTGTAATAGGATTAGGCTATGTGGGATTGCCACTGGCCCGACTCTTCAGCACAAAATACCCAACCGTCGGTTTCGACCTCAACCCCGCAAGAGTAGCAGAACTAATGGGCGGTCACGACAGCACCCTTGAAGTGGAGGATGACCTCCTGCAGGAAGCAATAAAAAACGGACTCACCTGCACCAGCAGTATGGATGATATCCGCAATTGCAATTTCTATGTAGTTGCAGTACCCACACCGGTGGATGAGAACCATAACCCTGATCTCCGACCGCTCATAGGTGCAAGCAACACCATTGGTAAGGTTATCTCAAAAGGTGATATCGTGGTATATGAATCAACAGTATATCCGGGAGTAACGGAAGATGAGTGTATCCCGATTGTGGAGGAGGTGAGCGGACTGAAATATAACAGCGACTTCTTCGCAGGGTATAGCCCTGAGCGTATCAATCCGGGTGATAAGGAACATACGGTTGAAAAGATATTGAAGGTTACGTCGGGAAGCACCCCCGAAGCAGGAAAGATTATTGATGATGTTTATGCATCGGTTATAACTGCCGGCACGCACCTTGCCCCATCTATAAGGGTTGCAGAGGCAGCCAAGGTAATTGAGAATGCACAGAGAGATATAAATATCGCTTTCGTGAATGAGCTTGCCAAGATATTCAACAGGATGAATATTGATATGCAGTCGGTATTAGAGGCGGCGGGTACGAAATGGAATTTTTTGCCGTTTAAACCCGGACTGGTGGGTGGGCACTGTATAGGTGTCGACCCCTACTATCTTGCACAGGCAGCACAGCGCACGGGATATAACCCTGAGATAATACTTGCAGGACGACGTGTTAACGACAGCATGGGCGAGTATGTAGCCGATCAGGTTGTAAAGCTTATGCTTAAGAAAGGAATTCAGGTATTAGGCTCTAAAGTGCTTGTGCTTGGATTCACATTTAAGGAAAATACCCCCGATGTACGTAATACAAAGGTTATTGATATCGTCCGTAATCTTGAAGAATATAAAGCCAGCGTAACTGTTTACGATCCCTGGGCAAAT
>CAZYNA010000116.1:0-2078 GCA_964648775.1 uncultured Proteiniphilum sp.
TGAGAGAAAGCATAAGAGCTCAATCCAAATATAATACTCACTACAATTGATATTGATTGATATGACTTCATGGAGTGCAGGTGAATTATAACTCAAAAACTTTACCTTCTGCAGCCAGTTCTGTGTTTGGGAAAACTGTAACTGCTTCTTTCAGAAGTACTCCCAGTTCGTTGTAACGTGATGAATAGTGACCAATAATTAGTTTACCAACCTCTGCTTCTTTGGCTATTTCTGCTGCCTGACGAGCAGTCGAATGATAAGTCTCTTTTGCACGCTCAAGTTCACTTTCTGCAAAAGTAGCTTCGTGATAAAGGAGATCCACATTTTTAATATATGGAACAATTCCGGGAGTGTACGCAGTATCAGAGCAGTATCCGAATCGTTTGGCCGGAGCTCCGGGCATTGTAAGGATATTGTTTTTTATTACTGTTCCATCAGAAGTAATAAAATCTGCACCCATTTTTATTTCCTGTATTTGTTTTATCGGAATTTGATAATAATCAATCATCTCTCTAATGATATGACGAGGTGATTCTTTTTCCTCAAAAACAAATCCATTTGTTTCTATTCTATGCCGTAAAGGGAATGAAGTTATTTTTATAGATTCACTCTCCAGTATTACTTCATGCGATTCAGGGTTTAGAGGGATGATATTTAAATCGAATGATATATGCCGCCCCATATATGCAATAAGAGGCGAAATTAAAAAGTCGATCTCTTTATGTGCGTATATATTAAGTTCCTGAGTTCTCCCAAGCAAACTGAGCGTAGTAATCAGTCCCGGCAGGCCAAAGATATGATCACCATGGAGATGTGAAATAAATACCGAATGAAGTTTATTCATTTTAGCTCTAAACTTCCTCATTTGCAATTGAGTACCTTCGCCGCAGTCAATCATAAACAGTTTGTTGTTTAACTCTAAGAGCTGTGATGGCGGATTGTGCAATGTGGTAGGCATGGCCGATCCACAACCAAGTATTGTTACTTGAAATTTAGTCATGTCATCGAATTCCGATTAGTTTATGAACTTGTATGCTTAGTGCCCATACAGGGTTTTCTTTTATCAATGAAATGCAATATTCAACATTTTCTTCAATAATCACACTATCGTCGAAAATAGGACTTAATAAATATCTGCCTGTCTTTGGCAGTATTGATATGTCCGGAAGCACATCACCTTTTTGAATGGGAAAACGCAATTCGTCAACCTCAGGTATCAACTCTTTTATTTTCTCAAAGTTTTGTTTTGGGCTACAAGTTATATAATCCAGACCTTCGGGGAGCTTTCTTGTTCCGTTTGTTTCTATTGCCTGCTTATAACCTCTTTCCTTGAAGAAGCGTACAACGTTTTCATTAAGCTGTAAGGAAGGCTCTCCACCGGTCCATATAATCCATTTGCAGCCATATCCTTCAATCTCTTTTAAAACTTCCTCTAACGTCATCTTAATGCCCTTTTCGTATTCCGTGTCGCAGAAGCTGCAGGAAAGGTTACATTTGGCCAGCCTTATGAAAATTGATGCCTGCCCTGTGCGTCCTCCCTCACCTTGTAGAGAATAGAATATTTCGTTTACATTAAGGTTCATAAATTGCTGATGTTTTAGGTGTTTCGCTTACTTCAACTGCATACAACTCCGGTAAATGAGGTTTAAATACTCCATAAAGCATTTTTGCAATATTCTCAGCTGATGAATTAAGTGGTGATAATATATCATTAAGATTACGATGATCTAGGTTCTCATCAATGTAGTCTTTTACTATCTTAAGCTCAGTGTAATCGCGAACAAAACCCTGATGGTTTAGCTCTTCCGCTTTTAAGTGTACGGTAACTACATAGTTGTGGCCGTGCAGGCGACTGCATGGGTGGTCGTTAGCTAGCCCAAACAATGAGTGTGCCGCCGAAAAATAAAACTCTTTACTTATTTTATACATTTCTACTTCTGTTTTGATCTTTAAATACCTGCCTCCATGTCGAGCCAGGTCCTTAAAGGATAGTGATCTGAATGCTCTATCTTATCAATTTTTGTGCGATAGGCTTTTATATTATCACTATGCATTATATAATCTATACGGAACCGGAA
>CAZYNA010000116.1:2178-4855 GCA_964648775.1 uncultured Proteiniphilum sp.
ACGTCTTGTTGCGAGATTATCGACTGGCCTGTTTTGCTAACTAAATATTCTTGTAGCAACACAATATCTGCGTCAGTACTAACAATATAGTCGAGAATTGGATGTTCTTTAGAGCTTTTGTTTCTCTCATTAGGAAATCCCTGCACATTATATGTGAGAATTTTAAGTGCGCTCTGAGGTGCTTTTGGTGATCGCAGATTTAGTGGAAAGAATGTAGTTATCGGCTTGTAGCATATCAATAATGCAACAATACAGATAAATACCTGTTTCCATTTCGAAAAAACAACCCAAAATATAAGGTAGGCAATGTTAATGAGCAAAATAAAACCGAACCCCAGACCTATATATGAAAACAGGTTTGTTTTCAAAGTAGAAACATTCCACGATAAGAATGAGCATAAAAGCAAAATAATTGCTACTATGTTTGTAGCAAAAATAATTTGCCTGATAAATTTTCTAAACCCTCTTTTTTTATTTTTTGCTGGCATCAAAAAGCTTTCTTTTTTCTTCTGATGTTAAACCGTTATATCCCGATTTCTTTAATTTGTCAAGTATAGCATCGATCTCTTCCTGTTCGCTGTTTTTTCTTTTGTTATAATCCCAGTCCGATTCGTTGCGTACATGTTCAACTTTCATCCGGGTCTTTTTCTTTCGTGGCTTGGTAAGTCCTGCGAACCAGTCGATAATCTTGCTCATCCAATTTGTTAAATCTTTACCCTTCTTATATTGAGTTGCGAAAAGGTAACCTAATAAAGCACCTCCAATGTGTGCAACGTGTCCGCCGGGATTCGTTGCACTTCCCAGCGACAGAAAATCAAGTATAAATGCAAATATTGCTATATAAACTATTTTAATCTGACCAATAAACAGAAGGTTCAGTCTGATATCAGGCTTATAAAAGGCAGCACCCATAACAATAGCCATTACAGATGCAGAGGCTCCAATCATCCATCCCCTTCCCATATCCACATAATAGGGTATAGTGTTGAAAGCTAATACGTAGAGTAGTGCTCCGGCCAATCCCCCCAATATATAAAGGCTTCCCAGTGTTCTTCCCGTAAAGTATTGCATGAAAATCCTTCCAAACCAATAGAGCCAAAGCATATTAAACAGTATATGCAATAGCCCTTCATGCACAAACATATAGGTTATCGGAGTCCATATACGGTTAAGCAGAATAGGAATATGCGACGGAACTCCCAGAAATGTTATTACATCAAAGGCATAAATATTAAACAGAACAAAAATCACATTTATAACTTTTATAGCAATAAAAACCAGTATATTGATGAAAATAAGTCTCGTCAACACAGTTCCTGTCTTATATTTCTGCTTAAGTTTGTCAATAATATCTGCCATGCTCTCTATCCTTTCTTCTCCAATATAATATCATAAAAATACCGAAAAGCATACCGCCTAAATGAGCAAAGTGAGCTACATTATCACCAGTGCGGTTTGCAACACCAAAAACCAATTCAAGCAATCCGTATCCAATCACAAACCACTTTGCTTTAATCGGAAATGGAAATGGAATGATAAACAGTTGAGCATTTGGAAAAAGCATACCAAAAGCAAGCAGAATTCCAAATACAGCACCAGATGCACCAACAGTTACACTATTTACCATTGAGTACATCTCGGGTGGTATAACAGCCTGTATTCTGACAAATAAGACTAACAGCTGGATAAGTCCTGCCCCAATACCTGTTACCAGATAATAGGTCAGAAATCTCTTTGGTCCCCAAACCTGCTCAAGAGTTCTTCCAAACATAAACACTGCAAACATGTTGAAAAATACATGAGAAAATGAATATGGGTCGTGCAGAAACATATATGTAACCAGCTGGTATATTCTAAAATGGTCTGATGCCGGAAAGTGGAGCCCAAACTGCTGAGTCAGATCAATTCCTGCTCTCCTGAGCAAAACAAACTGAGCCAACCAAACTATCACATTAATTATGAGGATGTTTTTAGTTACCGTTGGCAACATCCCTCCAAAACTATTTCTATAATTGTTCATTGTTCTAATCTACAAGTGAGGCGCAAAATTACGTAATATTTCGCTGCTTATGAGGCTTTTTTCTACATAAATAGGTAATTTTTGGGAAAATCAAATACTTTTTACCTTTTTTCTTGATTGTTTTCGATTTATCGATTATATTTGAGCCCAAAATAAGGCTCAGCCTTGACTTAAAGTATGTTTAATTTCATTATTTACGTTTTCTTATGAATAAATCAGAACTAATTAGCGCTATTGCTGAAAAATCAGGCCTTAGCAAAGTGGATTCAAAAAAAGCATTGGATGCTACACTTGAAGCAATCTCAGAAGAGGTTAAAGCTGGTGGAAAAGTTGTATTAGTAGGATTCGGAACATTCTCAGTTTCTGAAAGAAGTGCCAGAAAAGGTATCAACCCACGCACAAAACAGCCAATCAACATTCCAGCTAAAAAGACAGCTAAATTTAAAGCCGGATCAGAATTATCCAATCTTTAAGCACTTGACTAAAGAATAAAAGAAGGAGCAGATTTGTTTATTTGTTCCTTTTTTTGTGCCCTGATATTACTTTAAAAAGAAAATTTCTTTACATTTGTACCCTGAAAATGACTCCGTAGCTCAGCTGGCAGAGCAATTGACTCTTAATCAATGGGTCGAGGGTTCGAGTCCCTCCGGGGTCACA
>CAZYNA010000117.1:0-1568 GCA_964648775.1 uncultured Proteiniphilum sp.
ACCGGTCACACTTTCACAAACCCTGAGTCGCATGAGTATGACGAAGTTATGGCTAAAAGGGCATGGAACCATACTTTGCTGTTTCTGGAAGAGGTATTGAAATAATATAACAAATAACTTATTAACGAATTAACAAATGTGAGTCGGTTTTATTCCCAATGTCAATCATTGGTTAAGAAACGATGAACGACTCTCTATATATATTAAATTATTTATTAAAAATTTATGAGTAAAATTACAATTAACAACACTGATATAAAGGTGTTTCCCATCAATCTTGGTGGTAACGCATTCGGATGGACTCTTGATGAGAAGGGGTCTTTTGAGATTTTAGACGGATTTGTAGCCAATGGCGGAAATTTTATTGATACAGCTGATTCATACCCATGGTGGGTGAATGGTGTAGGTGGATTATCGGAAGAGATAATTGGTAAATGGATGAAAGAGCGTGGTAATCGCGAAAATATAATTGTTGGAACAAAGACCGGCTCTGAAAATAAAAACCATGGATTTGATATCAGTAAAGAGCATGTAGCAAGGTCTATTGATGAATCGTTGAAGCGACTCCAGACTGATTATATCGACCTGTTTTATACTCATTTCGATGATAACAAAACTCCCGTTGAGGATACTCTATCTGCTTATGATGAGGCAATTAAAGCAGGTAAGATAAGATATATTGCGGCGTCTAATCTATCGCCTGAGCGACTAACTGCTTCTTTTGAAGCTGCAGAGAAGAATAACCTGCCAAAGTATGTTGCATTGCAACCTCTTTATAACCTGGTGGAGCGCGAAACGTATGAGAACGATTATCTTCCATTGGTTGAGAAATATGGTCTGACTGTTTTTCCGTATTATGCACTTGCAAGTGGTTTCTTAAGCGGTAAATACAGGACTGAAGCAGATTTTAGTAAGAGTGCACGTGGTGGAGGTGTTAAAGGTTATCTCAACGAAAAGGGTTTGGCAGTACTTGGCGCACTGGATAAAGTGTCAGCAAAACATAACACATCGCAGGCAGCTGTCTCTCTTGCATGGCTATTAGCACAGCCTCATATTGGAGCACCTATTTCAAGTGCTACAAAACAGAGTCATTTAGACACAATGTTTGAGGCAGTAAAGCTAAATCTGGATAGCACTGATCTTGAATTGCTGGATAGCGCAAGTAAGTAAAATATACCAACTTATGGGTATTGTATAGATAAAAACTATGGTCTATTTTTGTATCTCTATTAAATAAAAATTACAGCAAATTATGGAAGAGAACAATAGAAACGTAACATTCGCAAGTCTCGATCAGGATAAATTGAAAAAGATGTTGGAGATAAAACAACTCTATGATAACGACCTGTTGGAGCTTGAAGCGGCAAGAGAGCGCATGAGGAACGAAGTGGGAAGAATCACTCCTGAAGAGTATGCTGCTGCAGAGCAGTTGCTTATGGATGAGGATCCCGATGAATGCCGTAATGAAGATGTGCGAACGATGCTGGATGTGTTTGATGGACTGTTTGTTACCGATGAGGCACCTCTTCCGTTTGGCCATACAATCGATGCTTATCGTCGCGAAAACA
>CAZYNA010000117.1:1668-4853 GCA_964648775.1 uncultured Proteiniphilum sp.
AAGGAGAATGTTGATGTTGAAGCATTTCTTAATCTTTATAAGGAGATTGCAGTAGACCTCAGGGATTTGATGGAAAAGGAGGAGATGATTCTATATCCAACTTCACTTAAACTTCTCTCTGAAGAGAAACTTGAGGAATTGAAATCAGGCGACAGAGAGATTGGCTTCTTTATGATTGATATGCCCAAGCTTAAATCGGATGTTTCTTATGTATCTCCACGAGATCCGCATGCTCAGGTTTCAGAAACAACCGGTACTTCTGACAAATCCGGTACTTCTAAAGAAGGCGTTCAGGGCGACTTTATGTCCGACCTTGCGGCACTTTTAGGCAAATATGGACAAAAGGTTGAATCGGACGATGAAGAGAAAGTGCTTGACGTTGCCGAGGGTAAATTAACACTCGAACAGATCAACCTTCTCTATCAGCACTTGCCGGTTGACATCTCTTTTGTTGACGAAAATGATATTGTTAAGTTCTATACAGATACAAAAGAGAGAGTATTCCCACGAAGTAAAGGTGTAATTGGGAGGGAAGTGCGCAATTGTCACCCTCCAAAGAGTCTTCATCTTGTTGAGGAGATAATCGATAAATTCAGAAGTGGAGAGCAGAGCAAAGCTGAGTTTTGGATCAACAAACCCGGCACGTTTATCTATATCATTTACGTTGCAATAAGAGACAGCAAAGGCAACTTCCGTGGTGTTATGGAGATGATGCAAGACTGCACCCATATCCGTGCACTGGAAGGCGAGCAGAGGCTTTTGAGTTGGGAGAGTAATGGTAATGGAGAAGATGTAAAGACTTCATCTGAATCTTCTGAATCGTCCGATGACTCAGAACTCACCGGAGATACAAAACTGAAATCATTACTTCAAAAGTATCCCGAACTCAAAGAAAAGCTGATCGGCTACAACAAACGCTTCTCAATGCTCAACAGTCCCATGGCAAAGGTTATCCTGCCCCTCGCAACAATCAAGATGATGAGTGAGCAGTCAGGTATTCCTAAGGAAGAACTCATTGAAAAGATCAAGGAGTTTATCGGATAATAAAGCTAAAACTTAGACATTTAGCTTTCTATATATTAAACCCGGCAGAGTTAGTTTATATAACTTTCTTTGCCGGGTTTTGTTATAATATTGTGATATTACCGGTAACAGATAAACAAAAAATAAATTGATATAATGCAGACAGCAGATATATTTGAAAGATTGAGAAACGGAGAAATCATCTTGCCAAACGACCCCGAAGCCTATAAAATGCGTGAAGCATCGTATAACACAAAAAAACTACTTATACAGATGAACAACGCAACAGATCCGGGTGAAATAAGAAATTTATTAAGTCAAATTACAGATACTGATATTGACGAAAGCGTTGCTGTTTTTACTCCATTATATATCAATTACGGAAAGAACACCAAAATAGGCAAAAACGTATTCATAAACTTCGACTGTGTTTTTCTTGATTTAGGTGGCATTACTATAGAAGACAATGTATTGATAGCCCCAAAAGTCAGTTTGTTATCAGAAGGACATCCAATAGAACCCGAGGATAGACAGTCGCTTGTTCCGGGGCATATTCATATCAAAAAAAACGCTTGGATTGGTGCCTCAGCAACTGTATTGCAAGGTGTAACCATTGGTGAAAATGCAGTTGTAGCATCGGGTGCGGTAGTTTCGAAAGACGTTCCTGACAATGCAATAGTTGGCGGTATTCCTGCAAAAATTATTAAAATGATTTAAAATAGGCTCTAAAATTGCTATAAAAATGCACTCTCTAATGTCTTCATTAGCTTCCGATAAAATTTTAACATTAAACATTATAGATCTTTCTCTATTTCATCAATAGCAGAATCAAAATCCAAAGCAATATCAGGATTTATATGGTATTTTTCTTGTCTTTCTCTAACCAAATTTTTATGCCATTCAGGAATGTTCCTCTCCTCATAATCGAGGCCCTTATATTTTCTTTTCAATTCATTCCATTCATTTATTGGAATAAATACGCCTGTTGTTTCCCCCGAGCTGTCTAAAATATATTGTAAAATCATAATTTTGTAATTTAGGTGCATAAATATATACATTTATGCAAATATATCAAACTCATTTTATATAAACACTATCAGATCTGTCCTGAAAATCCCACGACAATATGTAAAACCAATAATGAGTTTCCTCATGGCTCCAGTGCTTTGGTAAATCAACGGTTGCTTTACCTTTTAACCGGGAAACATTATCTTTTGCGAAAACCTCTCCTGGAAACGACTCATTAAAACATACTATTCTCACCCGATCTTTGCCACTCGCTTTTTCAGATTGAGATACTTTAGTATCCCAGTTGAAATCGACAATGTTTTGTCCTTCTTTAAAATTAAGGGTAATGTTTTCAGGCAATTCAATTCTCCCCTTTGCTATTTGAATTTTACTGTAATCGATAGTAAAATCAGGTGAGCTACCGGTTACAGCTTCTCTGCTTATTTTACCGCAGACCCCTCCAAAAGTGATTTTATCATCCTTAAATCCACTTTTAATCGCCTGATACAGAGGAGAAATTTTATTACTCACAAATCCAAATTTAGATTGATTTGCTTTCTGTTTTTCACTTTTAGGCTTTTCTGATTTGCCGTATGTTCTGAATCTCTGCTGTCCGTCAACCACATAAGTTACTATTGGACCAATTCTTCCCGAAAGTCCGAAATCTTTTAGATCTAAAAATCCCATTATTTATAGTTTTTCATAAATGTGCAAATTTAACATTTTTCAATGTTAACTGCAAATAAAATAATGGACATTATTAGAGCTATACCAAGTCTGGTATATATTCGTGTAAACTACGTATCTTATACGTATCTCCTTCGTATTTATACGAACATGATACGTAGTTGATACGAAGAAGATACGAAGGTGATGGGGAGATGGTATAGACTTGGGAGCTGCTTTTTAACTTGAAAAATCAGGATTAAACTGTAGGGAATACAAGTTTTATTGTAATCGTAACTATAATATGGTGACCGAAAATTTATGGTAGATATTTCAAAATAGGTTATATAAGATAGAATGGCTAATGATTACAGGTAATCTAAAGGACTCTTTATTTTGGCTTTAGCAACGTCGGTAACATGAGTATAAATTTCGGTTGTTTTAACGGATACATGGCCTAATAATTGTTGAATATACCGTATATCGGT
>CAZYNA010000118.1:0-2672 GCA_964648775.1 uncultured Proteiniphilum sp.
ATCTTGTCGATATCAACCCGATCAACCATACCCAGTCCCCTGCACCCCGGGCAAGCCCCCTGTGGCGAGTTGAACGAGAAATTGTGAGGTGCAGGCTCGCTGTATGACAGCCCTGTTGTGGGGCACATAAGGCTCCTGCTGTAATGTCTCACCTCATCCGCTTCAACATCCTGAATCAGAATTAATCCCGAACCCTGTTTCATTGCGGTTCTCACGCTCGACTGTAATTTATCTGCAAACTTGTTTGATACAACTAGCTTATCAATAAGAATTTCGATGCTGTGATTCTTATATCGGTCTACTTTCATGCCCGGAAGAATCTCCCTTATCTCACCATCCACTCTCACGTTCAGATACCCCTTCTTGCGAATCTGTTCAAACAGCTCTTTGTAGTGTCCTTTTCTGTTTCTCACAACCGGCGCAAGTATATATATCTTCTTCCCGATATACTTTTCAAGAATCAGTTCAAGTATCTGGTCGTCGGTATATTTCACCATCTTCTCGCCGGTCAGGTATGAGTAAGCCTCACCCGCACGGGCATAAAGCAGCCTTAAAAAGTCGTATACCTCCGTCGATGTTCCAACCGTCGATCGTGGATTCTTGTTTGTAGTCTTTTGCTCTATGGAGATAACGGGACTCAGTCCGGTAATCTTATCAACATCCGGTCGCTCCATTTTCCCTAAAAACCCCCGTGCATAAGCAGAGAAAGTTTCTATATACCGGCGCTGGCCCTCGGCAAAAATTGTGTCGAAAGCAAGTGACGACTTACCACTCCCGCTCAAACCGGTAACCACGGTCAGCGAGTCGCGCGGAATAGTTACGTCAATATTCTTAAGGTTGTGTACACGTGCTCCGTACACATTAATATTATCTATATCAGAATTCATTATATGTATAAACTATTGATAACCTAAAAAGTTTAGTTCACAACCCACGACTGATTATGTACTTTTGGTTTTTCTCCCTTCCTGTAATACAGGTCGTCCTGTGTGGGTATAAGAATGGTATATGTTTTACCCGATGAGTTGTTCAGATTTGTACTTCTCAGCCACGAGTTAAAATCTTTCAGATGTGCATAGGTGATATTATGCTGTTTTGCAAAACTCACCAAATCAGGTATAGGCTTATTCACCTGCACTCTGTTAAACTCCATAGGCTTATAAAGATGTTCTGCCTTAATAACAAAACCATATTGTTGCGGTTGCTCAAATATCTGTTTTATAGCGAGCAGTCTATAATAATAACGGGTGGTTTCTTCAACCAGCCACAGGTCGAGCGCTTCATCAGCACGCTGATTACTCAACTCACGGGTAATTCTCCCCTGTCCGCCATTATACGACATTGCCGCTGCACTCCAGGAGCCATACCTCCTATATGCCGCTTTCAGGAATTTACACGCCGCTTCAGTCGATTTTTCAACATGATACCTCTCATCAACATTGTCATTAACCTCAAGTCCGTGTTCTCTCCCCGTAGTTTGTAAAAACTGCCACAAGCCTGCCGCTCTTGCCGGAGACACCGCTCTGGGGTCGAGACTACTCTCAATTATAGCCAGGTATTTCAGATCATCAGGTACACCCTCACGTGCCAGAATCGGTTCAATAACCGGTAAAATCCTGTTTGCCCTCTTAAACAGAAGCATAGTGGTTGAATGAAAATATGTGAAGCTGTTCAGCTCCCTGTCCATCCTCTCACGCCTGTCATACCTGTCAAATACAATCTTTTCTCCTGCAAATATCATACTGTCGGGAATATCAACCGATGCAGTCATCGAAAGCACCAGCGGACTATCCTGTTCAAGCATCTCAATATTATTTATGTTTTCTATTTTATCGCTCGATGTGAGCAGCAGATACAGCGCACTTGCAACAACCAATAGTGCGAGCAGGGGTATAAATATTGATGATTTTTTCATTGCTATAATTTTAATTGACTGAGTGTTTGATTAATCCAACTAACAAATTTACAACAAAAAATCCATTACTCAAACCCTCATATTATTCCAAAGGCTACATAATATCGAATAATTTTTTCTTAAGTTTGTATTCAATCAGCATCAACGCATTACATTTTAAAGATGAAATTAAAAACAGCAAACTCCGTAATTAAGGCGCACGATATCAGTCAGCTTCGTTTTCGCGATACTCCATACGTAAAATTGATGAATAAGCGTATATATAATATACTCATGGTGGCATCCCGTTACGATATGTTTATACTTGAAGATGATGGTCGGGTCGACGAACAGATATTCAATGAATATACTTCCCTGAGTTTGCGTTACCCTCCCCGTTTTACTCAGGTTAGCAATAATAAAGATGCATTAGATGAGCTGAAAAGAAATCACTACGAGCTTATTATTTGCATGCCAAATATGGATAACGATGATACCTTCACTCTTGCTTCGCAGATTAAGGAGAATCACCCCGGAATTCCGGTGGTTTTGTTAACCCCTTTCTCTAAGTCGGTTACTCAAATGCTCAGAACTTCAGATCTCAGCGGTGTCGATTATGTGTTCAGCTGGTTGGGCGACACCGACCTGCTACTTGCCATAATAAAGATTATTGAAGACCGCATGAATGTGGAGCACGATGTAAATGCTGTTGGAGTGCAGACAATAATGCTGGTTGAAGACTCCGTACGTTTCTATTCATCAGCCTTGTCGCTGCTCT
>CAZYNA010000118.1:2772-4822 GCA_964648775.1 uncultured Proteiniphilum sp.
AAAAGTATATCGATTTAACTAAAGATGTTTTTATCGACAAAAACTCAAAAACATTTCCCCTCGATCTCAATAAGGCAATAAAAGATAATCTTGGGTTTGGCGATTTTAAGATAATAGACCCCGTCAGCAAAGAGGAGATATTCAGGATTAAGAACCTCAAAGACTTGCAGTTAAAGATAAGAAGTATCCCGGACGATGCACTTTATTACCACTTGTCGCAAAATCATTTTTCACGCTTTTTCTACTCACGTGCAATGTTTCCGGTTGCGGAACTGCTTAAGCGTATAGATGTTTCAGACTATGCCAATATGAGTGATGCACGCGAGCTCCTCTATGCCACAATTGTGCAGTACAGACGAATGAAAAATATTGGTGTCGTTGCAGTGTTTGAGAGAGACAGGTTCGATGAATATTCAAACTTTGCACGAATCGGTGAGGAGTCGCTTGGCGGAAAAGGCAGGGGACTCGCCTTCATAGGTTATATGGTGAAAACTCATTTGGAGCTTAACCGACATTCAAATTTTCCGGTAACAACCCCCAAAACGGTTGTTCTTTGTACCGATATTTTTGATGAATTCATGGAGGCAAACGATCTCTATGAAATTGCTCTCTCCGATATGGCCGATGAGGATATTTTAAGACATTTCATTGCTGCAAAACTACCAAAAAGGTTGGTAAGCGATTTCCTTGTATTCTTTGAAGCAGTTGCCGCACCAATTGCAATCCGATCGTCAAGCCTGTTAGAAGATTCGCAATATCAGCCCTTTGCCGGAATTTATTCAACATACATGATTCCTTATGTAAACGATAAATACATAATGGTAAGAATGCTCAGCGATGCAGTTAAAGCGGTTTATGCATCTGTCTTTTATAAAGATAGTAAGGCATACATGACTGCCACTCAAAACCTGATAGATCAGGAAAAAATGGCTATCGTACTCCAGGAGGTGGTAGGCTCAAAATATGGCACATACTACTATCCTGCCGCATCGGGAGTTGCACGTTCAATCAACTATTATCCTATAGGAAATGAGAAGCCCGAAGATGGGATTGTGAATATGGCATTCGGACTGGGTAAATATGTTATGGATGGCAATATGGGGTTGAGCTTTTCACCACTCCACACTTCCAATATATTGCAGCTTAGCTCTCTCGATCTGGCTCTAAGAGATACTCAAACACAGTTTTTTGCACTCGATCTCGATTCGGTATCAAAGGAGTTTTCAATTGATGAGAGTTTCAACCTTCAGAAATTGCGACTGAAGGCGGCCGAAAAAGATGGTCCTCTAAGGTTTGTTGCATCAACCTACGATCCTCATGACCAGATTATACGCGACGGCTTTTATGAGGGTGGCAGAAAGATAGTGTCTTTCTCACATATGTTGCAGCACGGACTCTTTCCTGTTGCCGAAACGCTTGAAAAGTTGCTTAAAATCGGACAAAAAGAGATGGGGCGCCCAGTTGAAATTGAATTTGCAATCGATATAAAGGATAAGGATAACGCAGCCTTTTATGTTCTGCAGATAAGACCAATTGTGGACAGTCGCGAAGTTGTTCACGAAAATCTCGACGATTTTAATGAAGAAGATACATTGCTGTTCTCACGAAACGCTCTTGGCAATGGCATAACTGACGAAGTTTATGATATAATTTACCTTAAAACTGATAGCTTCGATGCATCCAAAAATCCTCTTATTGCCCGCGAGATCGAAACACTCAACAGCCGCTTCCTCGAAGAGGGCAGGGAGTACGTGCTTGTTGGTCCCGGCAGATGGGGCTCTTCCGATCCCTGGCTGGGTGTACCTGTAAAGTGGGCACATATCAGTCAGGCCCGACTCATAGTAGAATCGAGTCTCGAGAACTACAGAATTGAACCGAGTCAGGGAACACATTTCTTTCAAAACCTCACCTCTTTTGGAGTGGGATACTTCACAGTCAACCCCTATTCGGAAAACGACGGCTTCTTCGACGAGCAGTTCCTTAACAGCCAACCCGCAATATTCGAAACAGAATACATCAGACACATCCATTTCGATAAGCCGATCCAGAT
>CAZYNA010000119.1:0-4772 GCA_964648775.1 uncultured Proteiniphilum sp.
GTCCGGACTTCAACCCTCAAATTACTAACTTACACAGTTCGTGGGATACTCCCTTTTTTCGACATACCCAATATATAATCTTTGGAAAAAATAAATTTATCTCACTTTCTAGCCTAAGCTATAGATATTAGTTAGTTGTGGATTTGGTTAAACTGCTTCCTTTGAATTATCTACAAAAAACCTCCTAAAAATTCCAACTCGTCTCTGAATGTTTTAAAAGTTTTTCAAAGTAAACTCCAATGAAAACAACAAAGAGCCTCATCAATTTTTGATGAAGCTCCTCATAGATTAATTATCTTACGATTTTATTTTAAGCTCTTCTGATACTGACTAAAATTATACTCCCCCCCCCCCTTAAACTTCTTTCAACCCCAGCTCATCAATTAAATTACCCAGAGCCGGGTTCTTCTCAATCATCCTGTTTAAAGTCTCGATATTATCCTTAAATTCACTAACCGGAGACTCTTCAGATTCCTTTTCAACCGACTCAACCCCTTCCTGTTTCAAAATCCTTGTATCAATCTCAACACCGTTAAGTTCCTCAATAATGTAATCTGCAATATCATAACCATAGTTGAGTTGCTGCTCGGTTGCATGCTCCTCAATTATTTTTGATATTCCCACTTTGCAGGGCACAGCATTTCGTATCTCTTTCATCTTAGAGCTCCATTTATCGTAACAGCCTGCATCGGGATAGAGAACAACATCTCTGTCTCTTAAAACCTCAGACTTAGATAGTGTCAGCCCCTGAAGATTTCCCGATGCCAGCCAGTTGAAATTATCAAAGATCATACTGCCAATAACAGCGGTCTTTTCAGCTTCAACAATTGCTACAGGTTTATCGGGATACATCCTTAGCAGGTGCTCACCAAAATAGCACTGACTGAGCTGAAAATTGGCAAACGAAGGGTTGCGCTTCTTTAAGATACTGTGTACCCAATTTATACCGCCATATACATTTCTTGACCGCTTTCCTGTTTCCGGATTATACTGAATCATCTTTCCTGTCCGCACCTTGCCAGTAATATCAATCTGCCAGAATATTACACGTTTGTTCATTGTAGCTCCTAAAGCATAATTCTGAAAAGCTTCCTCTATTTTGTCGGGATGAAAATGATTGCAAAGAAACCTCACGAAATTTGAGTTGAAAGAAGCTGAATCCACCACATATTTAATTGGGATATAGTCGATGTTTTGTTTCTTTACTGATGATTTTAAAGTCTTTGATTTTGAAGATGATTTCTTAACTGTTATTGATATTCTATTTGTTGAACCATTCCCTCCCGATAACAATTCCTCCCCCTTTTGTCGCGCCAAATGGGGATTATCTCTAAAGTACTCCGCTGGTGTGTAGTGGTATCCGCACTTCACCTCACGGTTGCATCTCCCCACTGTTGGGTTTATCGGCACACCGGTGTTGCCGTCTATATATAAAGTAAAGACTTGCGAGACTCTGCACCGAGGACAAAAATGCCTGCTTTTTCTGCCATTGTATGGTTCAAGATATGGTAGATTAAATTTATTCATAAAATAATTGTTTTTAGATTTTAGCTACATTTGCTACATTAACTACACTATTTCGGCTCTTCTTCGGTTAAAAATGTAGCTGATGTAGTAAATGTAGGTGTTTTGCCAAACTCTTTTTTTAATAGTACCGCCATCCCAAAAGATTTTCGTTCGTATATCACGCCTATAGATTTTATTTTCTCAACAAACTTCTTTCTGTTATAAGGACGATAATCGCAGTTTATACAGTATAATCTATAGTTATTATATATCTCAGTTAAAGATATCCACTCATTATTAGCCGGCTCGTACCCTTCCTCCTCCAAAAACAGCTCAACCGTATCAGATTCCTTTTTATATCGCTTCAAAATACTGTCGGCGTTCTCGCTGTAGGTAAAGTTCTTTTGATTGAGAAGTCTCTCTAACCCCTCAAGCACCCAGTTAAGCACTCCCGAGAGTTCACTTTTTATAATCTTCTGTGCCAGCTGCTTATCTTGCTTCTCTTCGGGGATGGTTACATTGAATGGGATAATAAGAAACCTTCTGAAAAATGCGTTTGTGTTCTCAATTGCCGTAGGCAGCTCGTTGCAGTTAAATATCAGTTTTGCATAATTGGTTATTGTAAACGGATCACCGTAAGGAAGCCGCGCATCCACCGGTTCGCCCGAAACCAACTGCTTAAAAACTGCCGTGTCCATTTTGCCGTTTATCTCACTGGCATAGTTAACAAGCTTATTTCCCAGCATTGCCCTGTAATATCCATTCTCGTTTGTGAGGTTCTGCAAAGAATAGTTACTCACATTCTCGCTTCCTCCCAACAGCGCATTCACAACTTCAAACAGCACCGATTTGCCGTTTGCGCCCGAGCCGTATAATATCAATGATTTCTCTAACTTCAATACCGATGGTCTGATAAACAGGTAACCCAGATACTCAGCAACAATCATCTGCTGCTCCTTGTCCGGAAGCACCGTGTTCAGGTAATCCATGAAAATGGGGCATTCAGCATTTTTGTCATATTTAAACGGAAGCTGATAGGTCATAAAATCATCCTTCTCAGGTTTCCGAAGTCTTGTTTCAGTACCGTCAATCTCAAAAGTACCGTTACTTAGGTTAATCATTACTTTCTCAGACTCATTCTGTTTTGGCGTATCAGATATAGAAAGAAACTGCCTGAGGAGCTGCTCTCTAAAAGTATATAGCCTTGCCATAAACTTGCTTACTCCCATTTTCTCTGCCGAGTTTCCAAGAAATGTTTCAAACTGATGATCTTCAATTCCGTTCCACCACTCACCGTTGTAGAGAAACACCCTGCCGTGATTGTTGCACACACCCAGATTACTCTCTTTAAAAAGCTCCAATACCTTGTCTACACACATGATCAGAAAATGCCTTTGCCTCAGTTTCTCATCATCATCAGTAAACCCAGCTTCCGAGCGGAAGTCTATGTACTGAATTTGCTCTGATATAAATTCAAGAATCTCAGAATGTTCTAATTTGATATTTGATAGTGTAGAAACCGAATAAGTTTTTTCGAACATCTCTTTAAAAGCATTCAGGTCGAGATCGAGTGCATTGGTAAAACTACTACTCATTTTCTTCTCCTTTCTCACAGGTTAAATTCTCATTCAAAAGCGAAATAATGTCACTTTTTCTGTAATAATATTTTCCATCGACTCTGGAGAAAGGTAGTAACCCTTTTAATCTCCAACGTTGTAGAGTTCTTCCTGATATTTGCATTTTCAGGAGCACATCCTGTGCATCTATCCAATCTGTCCATTCATTTGATTCGATTTTAGTCATAATACCTCCTTATTTTTAAAATAATACACCACCACCTCACTTATGGAGGCAGTGGTGCAAATATAAGGTGCGATTTAGGGATTGTAGTAACCTAGGAGTAACCATGGTAGTAACCTAAGTTACTACTAAATCGGCATTATTTAACATCATTTAATTATAAGATCTCATATATTTGGAAACATTAAAGATCTTCAATTTCAAATTTAAACTCTTCCGGAGGCATATTTTCTGAAGAATATCCGCAATCTCTCAAAATACGTCGTGTTATTTCCGGAAAAAGCTTTCTGAAAAGGTCGGCAACAATCAGTAAATCTCTTTTAGTATTACTGTTTTCAAATTCTATTTCCATTCGGGTTTTAATATTCTGTTTATTTTTGCCTGTAACAGTATGTATAAATTTTTCCCATTCAGATTTAACAGAATTATCATAATTCACATTAAGCGCATTAAAAAGATAATAAAACACATCAACCTGTTGTGCAGTAGTCATTCCCTTCTTTTGTTGATTATCCATCTTATATTCATTCAGTTCCTTTTCCAACCTCTTATTTTCCTCTTCCAATATTTTTGCCTTCTCCTTATAACTGATGCAGCCATATTTTTTTGAGTAATTCTCTTCAATTATACTAGATAAGATCTTAATTTTCTTCTGCTGTTCGGTTGTAAGGTCATAAAAATATTTTGCAACTAAATGATTGATAATCCCAATAATGGCTTGTTGAAGATCCTTATCATCATTAGTGTAATTCAGAATAATGTTTTTTGCTTCAAATGGATTAAAAAGTTGAACTCTCACCTCATCAAAAATCTCATAGGCTTTATTGAAAGCATCTAACCACCATTTTTCGTTGTGATTCAGATCTATTTTGTTCTGTTCCAAAAAAAATCTGTTTTCATCATCAATCAAGTAGTCAGCCAGATTCGATTTAGGATAATCCTCTTTATAAAGTCTACATTTTTCTTCAATTTCAAAGATTGTATCGCAACTAATTTGCTTTGCTTTACATACATTAGATCTGTGATTACCAGTATAGCAGTTCTTTTCTAAAACTATAATATTGTATGCGTAAATAAATGTTTCATCATCTGCAATTACATTAAGGATTTCGTTTCTGACATTAGGTGCTATCAAATGACTAACTTCACCCGGCCTTAATGTAATAGGTTTATCTAACTGTTCTCCGTTATAACACCCGGTGAGTCTTCTGTGGCGTGCTTCAGCGAATAAATATCTATTAAAATATTTTTCTGTTTTCACTTTATTACGACGCAACGGGTATAGTTCATAGATTGATTTTTTGACTGTTTCATAATAATAAATTCCTTTTTTATTTAATTCCAGGTATTCTTTTGCCCTCATCATAAAATTTAAAAAATTGGTATTAATAAATAAGCCCGATACTTAGTATACCGGGATGCGTATTGATTTTTCACAAAAATAAATGTTTATTTTAAAAAATGTG
>CAZYNA010000120.1:0-4389 GCA_964648775.1 uncultured Proteiniphilum sp.
AAACGCTCCATCACATCGGGAGTGAAATGTAACCCTGCTGTTGGTGCTGCAACAGAACCCTCAACAGATGAGTACATAGTTTGATAAGTCTCGTCATCCTTCTCCTCTGCCGGTCTGTTCAGATAAGGAGGGATAGGCAGTTTGCCCGCCACATTAAGAAGCTCAGAAAAGCTATATCTATCGTTATCCCAATAGAATCTGACATACACATCAGCTCCGTAGGATGATACTTTCTCAGCACTCAACACAACAGTTTCTTCACCCATATCAATCTCCATACTTAGATTCCCATCTTTCCAGCGACGGGCATTTCCAACCATACAGCTCCACGTGCAACCACTCCTGCTGCCAAAGTTTTGCTGGTAATCCGACGGTTCCACGGGGTTCAGACAAAAAACTTCTATTGCCGCACCACTGCTCTTACTGAATATCAGTCGTGCATGTATAACCTTTGTATTATTGAAAATAAGCAGACTCCCTTCGGGAAGGAGATCAGGGAGTTCGCCGAACTGTTTTGTCTGTATATCCGAGTCTTTATATATTAACAGCTTTGAGGCATCTCTGTTTGAGAGTGGGTATTTTGCTATCCTGTTATCAGGAAGGGGGTAATCGAATTGTGATATCTGAAGAGCTGCCGTTTCTTCTTTTTTCATTTTTTAATGCATTTATTCCGCAAAATTACTCAACTTTGTAAAACGTTACAAACAAATTGGGACGGGTTAAGGTTGAAAAAATATGAGAAATTTAACTGTTGGCGATAAAGTAAGGTTTTTAAATACGATAGGCGGAGGAACCGTAAAAGGGTTTCAAAGCAAGCAGATTGTTATTGTTGAAGATGAGCATGGCTTTGATGTACCGGTACTAATTTCGGAATGTGTGGTTATTGAACCAGCCAAAGATGAAAGGATGGTGCAAACGGCAGAAGAGGAGAATATTGCAAAGGCTGATACACCTCAGGTAATAATTGATGAGAGTGATGAGCCTGAAGAGACCCCTGAAGGTGAAAACATAACTGCCTGCCTCGCATTTCTCCCAATGGATATCAAGAGTATATCCACAACCTCTTTCGAGGCTTACTTCGTAAACGACAGCAACTACTATCTGTTTATGAACTATATGAGCAGAGAGAATAACACATGGACAAGCAGGTATAACGGAATTGTTGAACCTAATACTAAGATTTTTATAGAAGAGTTTGAGAAGTCGGCTCTAAACGAAATGGAGAAAGTGTGTGTTCAGTTTGTTGCTTTTAAACACAAGAAACCGTATAAATTTAAAAGTCCTTGTTCGGTTGAACTACGTATTGATACTGTTAAGTTTTATAAGTTGCACAGTTTCAGGGAAAATGACTACTTTGAGGATGACGCCATTATTTATTACATTATAAGGGATGACAGACCCGAACAGGATATACTAATATCTGCCGGAGATCTGGAACGTGCCATGAGAGAGAAGGAGGCACCTGAAAAGCGGGAACCAAAACAGCCTGTTGAGAGAAAACTAAAGAGCAGGATTATTGAAGTGGACCTGCATATTAATGAGCTTCTCGACTCAACCGCCGGAATGGGTAATGCTGAAATTCTGGAGTATCAGCTTAAAAAGTTCAATGAGGTGATGACAGAGAATCTGAGGGTTAAAAACCGTAAGATTGTATTTATTCACGGCAAGGGCGATGGTGTATTGAAAAGTGCACTTATGAAAGAGTTAAAACAAAAATATCCGCGTTGCTATCACCAGGACGCTTCATTTAAGGAGTATGGATTCGGGGCAACTATGGTTACAATAAAATGAAACTAAACTAACTGACTTATGAAAAGAATAATTTTAATTTTTATTGCGGCTGTTCTATTGAACGGCTGCGATGTTATGAACAGAATAGGAGGCGCTTATCAGCTTTCGCAGAGTGAATATAAATACAACTCGCTTAACGACATACAACTGGCCGGCATAGTGCTTGGCAACAGTTCCAATATATCTTTATCTAACCTTGCATCTATTGCTACTGTCCTTGCCGGAGGAAATAACAGGCAGACAATCCCGTTTAACATGACTCTGAACATGGATGTTACAAACCCCAACACAAAAGCTGCTTTTCTTGATGCATTAGATTATGCTATTGCCATTAATGACATGGAGTTTGTGGAAGGGAAAATGGATGTACCTATCCGTATTGAGCCGGGCGAAACCAGGGTTGTGCCTATCCCTGTGAGTGTGGATCTGAAAAGCCTGATGAATCGTTATTCTCAGGAACGTGTAGCCAGTGAGATGAGCTCATTTTTGGGTGTTACACGCAACGAAACAACAGTTTCCGTGAAGCTATGGCCAAAGTTTACAGTAGGAAATACTTTAGTTAAAGTTCCTGCCCCCATTCCTGTGGAGTTCAAGTTTGGAGGGAGGTAATTCTTTCAACCATAATTGAATATTTCACAAAAAGGGAAGTATTTTCAAACACACTTGAGAATATAGACCCGTTTTTATTTCTCATTTCTAAAGTCTCGACTATTTTTTATAAATTTGCATTTCTAAAATAATAACACAGAAATGCAGAAACCCTCTATTCCCAAAGGTACACGAGATTTTTCGCCCGAAGAAACAGCGAAACGTAATTATATATTTGATACAATAAAGAGAGTATATAAGTTGCACGGATTCAGTCAGATCGAAACCCCTGCAATGGAGAACCTATCAACCCTTATGGGTAAGTATGGGGAGGAGGGCGACAAGCTGCTTTTTAAGATTCTTAATTCGGGCGACTTCCTTCGTGATATAAGTGAAGATGACATAAGGGAGGGCAACTCTGCACGTACGGCCAACAAGATATCGGAAAAGGGTTTGAGATACGACCTCACCGTTCCGTTTGCCCGTTACGTGGTGCAGCACCGCAATGAAATTACATTCCCTTTTAAGCGTTATCAGATTCAACCGGTATGGAGAGCCGACAGACCACAAAGAGGTCGCTACCGCGAGTTTTTTCAGTGCGATGCTGATATTGTGGGGTCCGACTCCCTCCTTAACGAGGTGGAGCTTATTCAGATTATTGATGAAGTTTTCGCTCAGGTAAATATCAATGTATCCATACGACTGAATAACCGGAAAATATTATCAGGAATTGCTGAAGTAATTGGTGAGTCAGAAAAAATAACTGATATAACTGTTGCTATCGACAAGCTTGATAAAATAGGTCAGGAAAAGGTTAACGAAGAGCTTGCCTCCAAGGGAATTGCACAGGATGCTATTGATAAGCTGCAACCTATATTGCAATTATCAGGCTCTACAACAGATAAAATAAATAGTTTGAAGGAGATTCTTTCTTCCTCAGAAACGGGAATAAAGGGTGTTGAAGAGATGGAGTATATCTTCGATAAAACTGCCGCACTCTCACTGAGAAGTGAGGTTGTGATGGATCTCACTCTGGCGAGGGGACTAAACTACTACACCGGTGTAATTATTGAAGTTAAGGCTCTGGATGTTGAAATAGGCAGCATCACCGGCGGTGGCAGGTACGACAACCTCACAGGCATCTTTGGGATGCCCGGCGTTTCTGGAGTAGGTATCTCCTTTGGTGCCGACAGGATTTATGATGTTCTCACTCAGCTTGAGGGTTTCCCAAGAAAATCTGCCGACACAACCGATCTGCTGTTTGTTAACTTTGGCGACAACGAAGCACACACGCTTCTGCCCATCCTTTCTGAAATAAGAAAAGCAGGTATCAGCTGCGAGCTCTATCCTGAATCTGCTAAAATGAAGAAGCAGATGACATACGCCAACAACAACCAAATTCCATTCGTTGCCCTAATGGGCGAAAACGAATTGAAAAATGGTGTTATAACTTTAAAGAATATGCAGTCGGGAGATCAAAAAAGTGTCTCTCTGCAGGAATTAAAGGATATTATTTTATCAGCTTCACATCAATAGCATTCATGCCGCGGGGTCCGCGTTCAAGATTAAAAGAGACTTTATTGCTCTCTTCTATTCCGTACTCCGCATTGCTTTGATGGAAAAAGTATTTATTTACGCTATTATCCTCTTTAATAAAGCCATATCCCCGGCTAACATTGTAATATTCTACATATCCTGTGGGATTGCCTTTGTGTTCTTCAACTTCAAGTTTTGGGACTGATACTTCTATATCTTCAAGTTCAATCTCCTCCACCTCTACCGGCTCAGGCTTTTCATCGGTAATAACGCCATATGCATCCACATAAGCGATCATTTCTTTAAATGTATCTGCCGGTTCGTTTTTGCGCTCTTCTCTTCTTTTCTGTTTTGCTAATTTTTTTGCTTTTTTGTTCTTTTCAATTTCTCTTTTACTAAATGTACTTGATCTTGCCATATTTAATTTTTAGGGTTTGATGCAAATATAACAAAAATTTCGCAGAATTCCTAATT
>CAZYNA010000121.1:0-1479 GCA_964648775.1 uncultured Proteiniphilum sp.
GATGCCGAACTTGGTTTTTTAATTAACCAGGTTTTCAGGTTTGCGCGAACGTTTATGGATAGCCCTGAAGATGGAGCCCGTGCAAGCATCTATCTTGCCACATCTCCCGATGTTGAAGGAGTTTCGGGCAAATATTTCAACAAAAAAGGTGAAATAGAAAAGCCATACGACCGTTACTGGTCGCCCAATAACGAAAAACTTGTCTGGAAATACTGTACAGAGATTGTTGGCGGTTATTTTTAATTATCACTATAATTTCATTGTAAAGGTGTGAGTATATTTTATCATAACATTATTATTAAAGATATGAGACGGGGTATAAAATCATACTGGATACACACCATTGGAATATAGAAATATGAATTAGTTTATAATCGTTTTATCTACTACTTTTGTTTAATGCAATAATTAACGAAGATATAAATGAATTAAAACACATATGACTGATCAGAATAATTTTTCAGAAAAGCGGTTTCAGGAGCTGCTGGAATTCTCATTGGGTGTAATGAATGGCGAGGATGTTAAGATGCTCATCAACAAGTATAAAGATACTATTGATAACGTTACACCATATGATATTGTGAGGATTGAGGACAGGCAGTTGCAGATGGGAATTAAACCTGAACTGATTAAAGTTTATCTGGAGAAAATTGTTAACGTAATAACTAAGAGCATAAACAGTTATGAGTGGGAAAAGCCTGAAGAAGGGAGTTTTCTATATTATTTGATGCTCGAAAATGATGCTTTTACATTTAAGCTTAATCAGGTTAAAAAGATAATCAGGGGATATAACGGCAGAGAGGATGAGGATTTTGAGAGTTTGAGAAATGAGCTCCTACCCCACTTTTATGAATTTAAGAAGTTTGAAGATCATTATGTTAAGAAGGAAAATATCCTTTTTCCTTACCTTGAGGAGGTTTGGGAGTTTTACAGACCGCTTAAAGTTATGTGGTCGCTGCATGATGACATTCGCAGAATTTTGAAGAAAGTAATTGTAATGCTGGAATCTGAAAGTACTACCTGGGATGAGTTTAAGAAGGAACTTGGTAATTATTTCTTTGGGGCATTCAAAATGATTCATAAAGAAAATGCAGTTGTTTATCCTATTGCATCCGAAACAGTTAGCGAAGATATGTGGAAAGAGATGCACATACAAAGTTTTGAATATCAGTTTCCATTTATTGAGGCCCCTGATAATCCTGAGCAAAAGGGTGAAACTGTAACTTCAAATGAGAGCATTACTGCCGATGGTATATTTGTATCTGATACCGGTAGAATGAGTGCTGAACAGGTTTTCATGGCATTCAACCATCTTCCGGTAGATATTACCATTGTAGATGAAAATGATAAGGTGGTATTCTTTAATAAAGGAGAGGACAGAGTTTTTCCGCGTTCACCGGCTGTGATTGGAAGATTAGTACAAAACTGTCACCCACCCGAAAGCGTTTATATGGTAGAAGAGATTATTGAAGCATTCAG
>CAZYNA010000121.1:1579-4032 GCA_964648775.1 uncultured Proteiniphilum sp.
ATTGAACAGCGCCGGGTTACAATTAATGGTGTGGTTGCAGAGATGGGTAGCAAGGTGTCTTATAATGATGAGGTTAGACTTAACGGCAAACTGATTACACCTAAAGGGCAAATGGAGGGCAAGAAGAAAAAGCAAATCTATATTGCATTTAATAAGCCTAAAGGAATTGTTTGTACTACAGATACAAAGCGTGAAAAGAATAATATCATCGATTATATTAAATATCCTGAACGTATATTCCCTATCGGGAGGCTGGATAAGGATAGTCAGGGTTTGATTTTTCTTACAAACGACGGGGATATCGTTAATAAAATTTTACGTGCCGGAAACAATCATGAAAAGGAGTATATGGTTAAGGTTAAGTACCCTATAACCAAAACTTTCATTCATAAAATGGGTAATGGTGTACCAATTTTGGATACGGTGACAAAGAAATGTGTGGTTGAGCAAATCGACAGATTTACATTCAAAATTATTCTCACTCAGGGATTGAACAGGCAAATCAGACGAATGACGGAATATTTGGGAAACGAGGTTGTGGAGCTTGAGCGTTACCGAATTATGAATGTGGATCTGGATATTCCTGTTGGAAAATGGCGGTATCTGACTGATAAAGAACTTAATGGTATTTTTAAGATGGTCAGATATTCCTCTAAAACCAGTGTTATTTAAATTCTTTTTATTATATTAGAGTTTATGGCTTATATAGATTACTATAAAATATTAGGAGTCGATAAAAAAGCTTCCGCCGAAGATATTAAAAAGGCTTACAGAAAGCTGGCGAGGAAGTTACACCCCGATCTCAACCCAAATGATAAGGAGGCTCACAGGAAATTTCAGGAGCTGAATGAGGCTAATGAAGTACTAAGTGATCCTGAAAAGAGGGCAAAATACGACAAATATGGTGAGAACTGGAAACATGGTGAAGAGTATGAAAAGGCTCAACAGCAATGGAATCAACAGCAACAAAGTCAGCAATGGGGAACCGCCGGAGGACAAACCTTTTATACCGAAGGAGATTTCGCAGATGAGGATTTTTCTGATTTCTTTCACTCGATGTTTGGTAGCGGTTTTAGTCAGAGAGCACGTTCATCCGGCAGACATCACAGGTATAAAGGTGCTGACTATCAGGCTGAATTGCATTTAACGCTTCGGCAGGCAATGCATACTCATCAACAAACTCTTAAGATTAACGATAAGAATGTGCGGATAACTATTCCTGCAGGTGTGGTTGATGGGCAGAAAATTAAGCTTGCAGGTTATGGTCAGCCGGGACAGGGAAATGGACCCAACGGAGATCTTTACATCACTTTTACTATTGAGGAAGACCCTGTTTTCAAGAGACTTGGCAATGATTTATACACTGATGCTTCAGTTGATTTATATACTGCCGTTTTGGGTGGAGATGTGATGATTAACACCCTCGACGGACAAGTGAAGATGAATATTAAGCCTGGTAGTCAGCCGGGTTCAAAACTGAGATTACGGGGTAAAGGTTTTCCTGTTTACAAGAAGGATGGGCATTTTGGCGATTTATATGTATCGCTAAAGGTACAATTGCCCGAGAATCTCTCAGACAGAGAGAAGGAGTTATTCACCCAATTATCAAAAATGAGATAACCATGAATGAAAAAAGATTACTATATAGTGAGTGCCTGCAGATTTACAAGATTGAGGAATCATTTATTGAGTCGCTTCACGAAGTGGGATTGATTAAGGTGGTTTACTCTGATGATGACAGGTTTATTGAGTATGATGAGATTTCTGATCTCGAGCAGTTTATCCGTTGGTATTATGAAATGGATATCAATGTGGAAGGTATTGACGCACTTAGGCACATGCTTGAGAGAGTAAAATCACTTCAGTCTGAGGTTGAACAACTTAGAAGTGAAATACAGTTTTATAAGTCAATAGTGTAAATCGGTACTGGTAAATATAATTCGGGAGATTAAAAAAAGCTAATCATTGAATGTGAATCTGAGTCCGATTCTTAAATTGAAACTAAACGGTCTGTCTTTGTAGATAGTCTCCAACTCTCCTCTGTTTTTAAAATAATATGAAACTCCCGGCTCAGCATAAAGTCGGAACATATCTGAAATTTGATACTCAATACCGATTGCTGAATTAAGCGACCATTGTAGATGCTTCCCGGTTATTTTCTCGTAAGTAGTCGACTCCAGCTGATTATCAAGGTAATAATTTGATGTTAGTCGCCCCGCAATATTTTTTTCCATTTGCCCTCCTGCAGATATATAGCTTGAAATTTTGTTGTTCCTCCAGTAGGTATACTCCAGATTTAATGGAATACCAAGGTAATGAAGCTTTTGAAAGTCATCGTAGTAATAATTATTAGCAGCAGAATGAAGTTGCGACGAGAGGATTGAGTAATTTAACCCACTTGCAATACTCCACCTTTCGCTGAGGACATATCTTAGTGTTAACCCTACTGTAAC
>CAZYNA010000122.1:0-2815 GCA_964648775.1 uncultured Proteiniphilum sp.
AAAATTGACCCCACCTTTTGGTGGAGTGGAATGCAGGAAACAGAACTGCAGTTGATGGTATCGGGTGACAATATAGCATCATATAAGCCTGTTGTTAAGTCGGAGAACATAAGAATCAAAGAGGTTGTAACATTGGATAGCCCTAATTACCAGATAATTTACCTCGACATCTCTCAAAGTGTTCCTGAAACTTTTGACATACAGTTCACTAACGGAAAAAGCTCTGCAACTGTGCAGTATGAACTTAAAGAGCGTAACCCTGACAGGTTTGACATAGAGAGCTTCGATGCGTCGGATGTGCTGTATCTTATTATGCCCGACCGCTTTGCGAATGGCGACCCGTCTAACGATCAGATTGAGATGCGTATGCCATATAAGGTTGACAGAGAGCATCACAGTGCGCGTCACGGTGGCGACCTCAAGGGTATTTCAGATCATCTAGATTATCTTTCTCAGCTTGGAGTAACGGCAATCTGGCTGAATCCCGTGCTTGAGAATGATATGGAGGGTGGTTCGTATCATGGCTATGCAACAACCGACTATTATAAAGTCGACCCCCGATTTGGCTCCAACGAAGAGTATAAGGACCTTATTGAATCAGCTCACTCAAAAAATATGAAGGTAGTGATGGATATGATATTTAATCATTGCGGAAGCGATCACCCCTGGGTGTATGATGTGCCATCGGCCGATTGGTTTAATAACTTCGATGAGTATGTTCAGACTTCGCATATGAAGGAGATGTACTACGATCCGTATGCGTCAAAATACGACTGGGATAAGATGGTAGACGGGTGGTTTGTACCTACTATGCCCGACCTCAATCAGCAGAATCGTCATGTTGCTAAGTACTTAATTCAGAATAGTATCTGGTGGATAGAGTATTCGGGTGTTGACGGTATTCGTCAGGATACATATCCCTATGCTGATTATGATATGATGATCGACTGGATTGATGCTGTAGAAAAGGAATATCCCAACTATAATATTGTTGGTGAGGCTTGGCTAAACAATTCCATTGGCACTGCTTTCTGGCAAAGAAATAGTCCCATTAACCCAAGGAATACCAAGCTAAAATCGGTAATGGATTTTAAATTCATGGGGCTCTCACACACCGCTTTCTTCGAAGAAACCGGAGAATGGGGCGGCGGACTTCATGGAGTTTTTGATCATATGACATACGATTTTATCTATCCCGATATTTATAACGTACTCAGGTTTCTGGATAATCATGACACGGACAGACTGCTCAAGGAGTACCCAACCGATCTATCAGGGTGGAAACAGGCTGTTACATTCCTTCTCACAATGCCCGGAACACCTCAGATTTATTACGGTACCGAGCTGTTGATGAATGGCACTAAAAGTCGCAGCGATGGCGATATTCGTCTAGATGTTCCCGGCGGATGGCCCGGCGATAAGGTGAGCCACTTCACAAGAGAAGGCAGAGATGAAATACAAAACGAGGCATTCGATTTTATGAGTGCTCTGCTTCATTGGCGACAAGGTAACAACGTAATTGCGTATGGTGATATGAAGCACTATGTACTACAAAAGGGCGTTTATGTTTATGAAAGATACATTGATAATGACAGAATTATTGTTTTCATGAACGGTACCTCCAATGATGTAGAAATAAACCTCAGCAGATATTCAGAGTCTATAATGGACAGGAATGAATGGGTTGATTTCCTTTCGGGAGACGCAATCACGTTAGGTCAGACTTTAAAGCTTTCTCCAAAAGAGATACTTATACTGGAGTAATTTGCTGCTTAATTAAACTTATATTACAGAGATAATAATTCCAATAGAAATAGGTAGTATATTTTATTACTGCATCAACTTAAAAACCATACAATTATGAAGATTCTAAATAAGACTATAAAGCATTCAAACACAATACTATCTATACTACTTATTTCTATTTTTATGCTCTCGTGCGGGGATGATCCCGTTGTGACTCCCGAACCGGAAGAACCGGGCACAGAAGAACCGGAGGAACTTGCCGACTGGTTTTCGTGGGAACCGAAAATAGCAGACGCTGACAAAGAGCTCACCATATATTTTAAAGCGTCTCAAGGGTCACAATTATTTAACTATCAAGGTGATGTTTATTTATACTCCGGAGTGATCCAAGAAGGTCAATGGAGGTTTCACCCTGATAAATGGGAAGACAATAACCCAAAATATAAAATGTCCAGATTAGAATCCAATGTTTGGAAAATTGACTTATCTTCAACTGTTCGTGAGTGGTTTGGGGCAGGGAGTACTAGTGTGAAAAATATAGGAATTATAGCAAGAAGTTCTGATGGAACAAAAAAAGGACTAGAGAGTGATTACTTCTTGAATGTCACAGGATTTGAACCCAAAGATGCAATAATAAACTCGATGCCATCAAACCTAAAACCTGGTATCAATATAATTGATAACACCACAGTTACTTTCGTTCTTTTCGATAAGGATAAAAGTGGCAAACGTAAAGATTTTGCTTATATATTGGGTGATTTCAACGACTGGACTTTGAGTAATAATGAAAAGTCACAAATGAGCTATGATCCCTCAGAAGGCTGCTGGTGGATTACCATTAACAATTTAAGTCCTTCAACAGAGTACACTTTCCAATACTATATTGGAATGAAAGGAGGAGATGCTATATATATTGCAGATCCCTATTCAAATAAAATCCTTGACCCAAATAATGACAAATACATCTCTAACGACACCTATCCCGATAATAAAAAGTATCCTTTTGACGGAGTCGGTATTGTCTCTGTATTCCAAACTCAGCCTGAGGTCTATAATTGGAAGGTAACGG
>CAZYNA010000122.1:2915-4000 GCA_964648775.1 uncultured Proteiniphilum sp.
GGTATTGTCTCTGTATTCCAAACTCAGCCTGAGGTCTATAATTGGAAGGTAACGGATTTCCAAATCCCGTCGCCCGACAATCTGGTAATTTATGAGATGCTGCTTCGTGATTTCACAGAAAGCGGCGATTTAAACGGTGCAATGGAAAAACTCGATTATCTAGAATCGCTTGGTGTTAATGCAATCGAACTGATGCCTGTGCAGGAGTTTGATGGTAACGATAGCTGGGGGTATAACCCCGCATTCTTCTTTGCAATGGACAAAGCTTACGGAACCGACAGGATGTATAAGGAGTTTATTGATGAGTGCCACAGACGCGGAATTGCAGTAATTCTCGATGTTGTATATAACCATGCAACAGGCGCTAACCCGTTTGCGAAGATGTGGTGGAATTCATCTAACAATAAAACAGCAGCAAACAACCCGTTTTTCAATGTGAATGCACCCCACCCCTACTCCGTGTTCCACGATTTCAATCACAATGCACAGGTTGACGGCAATTATATAGTAAGAGATTTTGTAAAACGTAATCTCCAATTCCTTCTCGAAGAGTATAATATCGACGGGTTCAGGTTCGACCTAACAAAAGGATTCACTCAAAATAATAGCACAGAATCTACAGCAAGTAATTACGACGCATCACGTATTGCAATATTAAAAGAGTACAATGATGCTATAAAGGCAGTAAACCCCGATGCCTATGTAATATTAGAGCATTTTGCCGATAACAGAGAAGAAACCGAACTTAGCAATGAGGGAATGATGGTTTGGCGAAATATGAACTGGGCTTACGGTCAAACAGCAATGGGATATAGCAGTGATTCGGATCTATCCGGCACATACTACGGCACCTCTTCACGCCCATCAAACAGCTTGGTAAGCTATATGGAGAGCCACGACGAAGAACGTTTGGCGTATAAACAAAAGCAGTGGGCAGAGGATCCGCTAAAATCAAGCCAAAGCGCAAGAATGTCGCAACTGGGAACAAACGCCGCTTTCTTTTTCACCGTTCCCGGTCCAAAAATGATTTGGCAATTTGGTGAGCTTGGATATGACATCTCAATTGATGAAAACGGAAGAACCGG
>CAZYNA010000123.1:0-3893 GCA_964648775.1 uncultured Proteiniphilum sp.
TCGGGTCTGAGTTTTCTAACTACAGCACCGGTCTGCCACATTTCGCTCTCGCGAAGCGCTTTAAGCTCCTCTTCGAGCTTTTCACGGTAGTCGGGTTGCGAATTGCTGTCGATTGAACGCTGCGCCTCATTTCCGCTTGCCACCTCTTTATACAGCTTCTGGAAAACAGGTTTTGTAGCTTCGTAGAATGGTCCCATCCAATCGAGTGCGCCACGCTGAGCAGTAGTTGAACAGTTGGCATACATCCAGTCCATACCGTTCTCTGCAAAGAGGGGCATCAGCGACTGTGTAAGCTCTTCTACCGTTTCGTTGAACGCTTCCGAAGGTGTGTGTCCGTTTTCACGTAACACTTCGTACTGAGCCTGCATTAGTCCCTGTATCGCTCCCATAAGCGTACCACGCTCTCCAGTGAGGTCTGAAAACACCTCACGTTTGAAATCTGTTTCGAACAGGTATCCCGAACCAACGCCTATGCCCAGTGCAACCACTCGTTCGAACGCCTTGCCGGTAGCATCCTGGAAGATGGCGTAGCTTGAGTTCAGTCCGCGACCTTCGAGGAACATTGTGCGTAGGCTTGTTCCGGATCCTTTTGGAGCAACAAGGATAACATCTACGTCGGCCGGAGGAATAATTCCCGTGCGATCTTTGTAGGTTATACCAAAGCCATGTGAGAAGTAGAGCGCCTTGCCGGGGGTGAGATGCTTCTTAACTGTGTCCCACAACTTAATCTGTGCAGCATCAGAAAGAAGATACTGAATGATGGTGCCACGCTCGCAAGCCTCTTCAATCTCGAAGAGAGTTTCGCCCGGTACCCAACCATCGGCAACAGCTTTGTCCCATGTTTTGCTCTCTTTGCGCTGTCCGACTATTACGTTGAAGCCATTATCGCGGAGGTTAAGCGACTGTCCCGGTCCTTGTACTCCGTAACCTATAACGGCTATTATTTCATCTTTTAATACTTCCTGAGCCTTGCTCAACGGAAACTCATCGCGGGTAACTACATTTTCTTCTACACCGCCAAAATTCATTATTGCCATAATTTGCAGAATTTATTATTAAATTGATTTCTGATTATTATCTGATTATTGTTTTATTACTATCTGATTACTATCTGATTATTGTATTTCGTTTAGTTCGCCTATCTTATTATCGTGCTCACGCTTGGCAAGCATATCGCTGAGGCGTTCTACCTTCGACTTGGTAATTGCGATTCTTCCTGAGCGGATAAATTGCAGTACACCGATTGTTTCGGCAAGCTCTTCGAAGAGTCCCTGCGTCTCGAAATAGTGTCCTGCTTTGAGGAACACCACGCAATCGTTACTGATTTCCAACACACGGATATTATATTTTCTGATGAGGTACTCAACCGACGAGTGCTCTAACACCTTTTTGGTGGATAGCTTGTAGAGTGCCAGTTCCTGATGCACGAGGTCATCATCGGTATTATAATATGCCTTGAGGATATCCACACGCTTATCAATCTGTCTTACCAGCTTTTTCATAAGCTCCTCATCGTTTGACAAAGTGGTTATTGTGAATTTGTGAATCCCCTTTATTGCTGAGGGAGACACCGACAGAGTTTCGATATTAAGCTGCCTGCGGGTAAAAATTGTACTAATCTGGTTTAGAACACCCACCGTATTTTCTGAGAAAATTGTGATGGTATATAATGTTTTATCTTCCATTTTATTTAGTTTTAAATGATTATAATTTATGCCCGTTGCCTAACAATATATTAGTTACGCTTCCTCCGGCAGGTACCATCGGGTAAACCATCCCTTTTGTTTCTACAACCACTTCGAGCAGGTATGCCCCTTTGTGGTTAAGCATCTCACTGATTGCATCATCAAGCTCCTCACGCTTTGCTACCTTGCGACCCTTTATATTATATGCATCGGCAATCTTTATGAAGTCGGGGTTCTTTAGATGCGTCTCCGAATACCTCTCATCGAAGAACAGCTCCTGCCACTGGCGCACCATACCCAGATAGTTGTTATTGAGCAGGATAATCTTAACATCGAGATTATACTCCATTATTGTGCCATATTCCTGCATTGTCATCTGCAAACCTCCGTCGCCCACAAAGATACAAACAGTTCTGTCGGGTGCCCCATACTTAGCACCAATTCCGGCAGGCAAGCCGAAGCCCATGGTGCCCAGACCGCCCGAAGTAACCATGCTTCGTGATTGGGTGAATTTGAAGTAGCGGGTGCTCATCATCTGGTGCTGACCAACATCGGTAACGCAAATTGCTTTGTTGCCGGTGGCTTCGGTAACCTTATTTACCACCTCGCCCATTTTTATTTCGCCACCGTTGGTGGGGAACAGCTCATCTTTGATTATACAGTCGTATTCCTTTTCAACATAAGGCTTAAACTCTTCAATCCACTCTTTATGGGATTTCTTCTCCAACAGTTCGGTTACCAATGGAAGCGTTTCTTTTGCATCGCCCACCACCTTAACGGTAGTTTTTACGTTCTTATCCATCTCTGCCAGGTCGATATCAAAATGGATAACCTTAGCCTGCTTGGCGTAGGTTTTAAGATCGCCCGTTACCCTGTCGTCGAACCTCATACCAATGGCAATAAGTACATCGCAGGCATTGGTTTGCATGTTTGGTGCAACATTTCCGTGCATGCCCAGCATACCGAAATTGAGAGGGTGATTGCTATCCATTGCGGAGAGACCGAGGATGGTTGACCCGAACGGTATATCTGCTTTTTCGAGCATTGCTTTTAGTTCGGCCTCAGCATTGCCAAGCACAACGCCCTGCCCTATTAATGCGAATGGCTTTTTGGCGTTGTTGATTACCTCTGCTGCTTGTGCTATTCGCTCTCTTTCTATTACGGGGCGAGGCTCGTAGCTGCGGAGGAATGTTGTTTTTTTGTAGGAATACTCGCAACTGTTGATCTGCGCGTCTTTGGCGATGTCTAACACTACGGGGCCGGGGCGACCGCTTGAAGCGATGTAAAAGGCTCTTGATACTGCCCAGGCGATATCTTCGACACGGCGAATCTGGTAGGCCCACTTGGTAATGGGAAGAGTTACGCCTATTACGTCGGCCTCTTGAAAGGCGTCGGAGCCGAGCAGACCGGATGCAACCTGACCGGAGATGACCACCATTGGGGTGCTGTCCATCATTGCATCGGTGATACCTGTGACTGTGTTTGTGGCGCCGGGACCGGAGGTGACGAGTGCCACGCCCACTTTTTCTGATACTCTTGAGTAGCCCTGCGCTGCGTGTACTGCGCCCTGCTCATGACGTACCAGTATATGTTTTATCTTATCTTTCTGATCATAAAGGGCATCGAATACAGGCATGATTGCACCGCCGGGATATCCGAACATTGTGTCGACACCTTCTGCGAGTAATGACCTAATAAGAATTTCACTTCCTGTTAAAACCTCTGTTTGATTATTCTTATCCATAATAATTCATCAATTTTATAATGTTAATCAAATCATTCTAACCGCACCTGTGTCGGCCGAACTAACAAATGCTGCGTATGTTTTTAAAGCCTTTGATACTTTTCTGTCACGCTCCGGTTTAAAGGCATCTTCTCCTTTCGACTCCTCTTCCTCTCTTCTTTTTTGGAGTTCCTTATCACTTACTTTTAAATTTATGCTTCTGTTGGGGATATCAATCTCTATTGTATCGCCATCTTTAACCAGTGCGATGCTCCCTCCTGCCGCTGCTTCGGGAGATATGTGCCCGATTGAAAGACCTGAGGTTCCGCCAGAAAATCGACCGTCGGTAATTAGCGCGCACTTCTCGCCAAGGTGTTTTGCCTTGATGTATGAGGTGGGATAGAGCATCTCTTGCATACCGGGGCCTCCTTTGGGACCTTCGTAGGTGATTACCACCACATCTCCTGCCTCTACTTCGCCTTTTA
>CAZYNA010000124.1:0-1893 GCA_964648775.1 uncultured Proteiniphilum sp.
ACTAAATCTACAAAATGACCCGGTTCATCTTTAACACCATATCTTTGTCGCCCGGCACCCTCCTTTATAAGATAATGATTCAAACCTTCGGTGAGCACACCCGCTGTTCGCTCATAGCTCTCCAGCCACAGTTCGGCGTGATGAAAACCGCGTATTGAATGCTCAGGTGGAACGGCACCGGTGGATATTGGCGGGCGACTGTCATTCTCGTTGAATATCAGCTCTATGCCCATGCCGTCGGGGTCTTCAAGATAAATCACCACCTCGCTGCCGCCAAACCTCTCCTGGGGATGTTTATGCAGAAGATCGAAATGTTTGAGTCGTTTCTGCCAGTAATCGATTGCCGAATAAGGAACAGAGAAAGCGGTAGTATTAACCATACCCTTGCCGTGCCTTCCGGCTGGCATATCTGCACCATACGGAAAGGTGGTCATTATAGTTCCCGGGTCGCCCGTTTCGTTACCAAAATAGAAGTGGTACACCTCAGGATAGTCGAAGTTGACAGTCCGTTTAACCAGCCTCAACCCCAGAATGCCGGAGTAGAAGTCGATATTCTGTTGTGCAAATCCCGAAATAGCGGTAATGTGATGAATTCCCGTAATTAGTTTGCTGTTGTCGTTTTCGCTCATTATTATCAGCCTCCTTTTAAATTAAAGTTTTGGTAGAACAGCCTCAATCTCTTTTCTTGCAGGCTCGTATCGGGTTGGCAATTTAAGAGAACTGCCCAGCACCTCAAGCGTTTCATCAGTTGTAAACCCCGGGTTGTCTGTAGCAATTTCAAATAAAACACCACCCGGCTCTCTGAAGTAAAGCGACCAGAAGTAATCGCGGTTAATCTTAGGAGTGATTTCCAGTCCCGCAGCAACAACCCTTTCACGCACCTCCATCAATATATCATCATCCTCAACACGGAAAGCGATATGATGATTTGTACCGGCTGCATTATGCCCTCTCGGTGCACTTAAATCTTCAATTATATCAATAAAATTTGCAGTACCAATTGTGTCCACTGCATATCGAAAACGGTTTCCCTCCTCTTTTATCAGCTGATAGCCAAGCACGTTGGTAAGCACTTTAGCTGTTGCATCTTTCGATCTAAGTGTTAATACAACATTATGAAAGCCTCTGATTGCTACCGATTCACCCACTTCGTTTGTTGTCCAGGGAGTGCGGTTGTCTTCATTTTCAGGAACAACAAGCTGTAGTTGCATACCGTCGGGATCGTTAAAGGAGAGAACCTTCTCGCCAAAAATCACGCTTTCTGTTGACGAGATACCATTCTTTTCGAGACGCTCTTTCCAGAAGTCGAGGCTCCCTTCGGGTACTGCATATCCGGTATGAGTTGCCATTCCCGCACCATTTATACCTTTGCCTATTCCCTCCCATGGGAAAAAGGTGATTATTGTACCCGGCGAACCCTGCTCATCTCCAAAATAGAAGTGATAGGTGCCCGGATCGTCAAAATTGACTGTCTTTTTCACTAATCGCAAATCCAACACTTTTGTATAGAATTGGTGGTTCGTTTTTGCATTATTTGATATGGCTGTAATATGGTGCAGCCCCAGAATATCTTTTTTCATATTTATAAGTTGATTGGTTTCTAATAAGCATATAACAAGTTTGTTAGGGCATTGTTCATAGGCTTTGAATTCGAGGAAAATGGTGTGAAATAATTTGATTTTCGAATTTAATCAGTTAAAATTATTACATTTGCTAAAAGATTAATTCAAAGAAAAAAACTTTGTTTTATCAACCTTAGCGATGGTTAATTGTTCTATATCCAAACTTCAAAAATATGAACTCAATAAAACAGGCAGGCGTGTTATTCGCCTTTATTTTAATAACTATGAGTGTAAAAGCGCAAAGCATTGCAGGAGACTGGAAAGGCACACT
>CAZYNA010000124.1:1993-3865 GCA_964648775.1 uncultured Proteiniphilum sp.
TCGCCAAATGGTAAGTACTTGTCTTACATGGAAAAGGACGGACTTAAGAATCATGTTTATATAAAAAATTTGGCTACGGATGAGGTTGTTCGTGCAATTGAGGAGACTGACGAGCCGATTAAGGGATATGGATGGGTAAACGATGAGCGCTTATTCTATGTTATGGATCATGGCGGAAATGAGAATTATCATATCTATGCAGCTGATATTGATGGTGGCAACACTCTCGATCTGACTCCTTTTGAGGATGTCAGAGCTGGAATTATATCTCTTCTAAAAGATCAGAAAGACTTTGTTATTATATCAATGAACAAGGATAATCCTCAGATTTTTGAGCCTTATAAGCTGAATGTGGTTAATGGAGATCTTGAAAAGCTTTATGAAAACAGAGATCCGGCTAACCCAATTCAGGGGTATGATTTTGATAAAGATGGTAATTTGCGTGGCTTCACCAAAATGGTTAATGGCATTGAGATGGAGTTCTATTATAAAAACGGTGATACGGGTGAGTTTGATTTGAAGAAGAAAATGAACTGGGATGATTCTTTTGGTATTATCTCGTTCAACTACAATACTCCCGATCCTGATGATGCGTACGTAGTTACTAATTTGGACAGCGATAAGGCTCGTATTGTACTTTATGATCTTAAAAACGACCGTGTTATTAATGAGGTTTTCTCTAATCCTTCATATGATGTGTCGGGAATGAGACTGTCGCGTAAGCGTAATTACGAGGTTGACTATTTCAGCTTCGAAGGTGAGAGGTCGGAGATTATTCCCGTGAGCGACCTCTACAAAGAGATTGATGCTGGTGTGAAAAAGAATTTCCCCGGAAAGATTTATGGTGTGATCGACTTTGATGATGATGAGAATAAGTTTTTGATTATCCTTCAGAGTGATAAGCTATATGGCACTTACTATGAATACAGCGTTGCAAGCAAGGAGTTTACTTTGCTATACGACCTGATGCCTCAGTTGAAAGAGGAGGACATGGCGGAGATGAGGCCGATTACATTTAAGAGTCGCGACGGACTAACTATTCACGGTTATATCACTCTTCCTAAGGAAGCGCTGCAGGGTAAGAAAGTGCCGATGGTGGTGAACCCTCACGGGGGACCGCAAGGTATTCGTGATTCGTGGGGTTTTAACCCTGAGACACAGCTGTTCGCCAGTCGCGGTTATGCAACGTTGCAGGTCAATTTCCGCATCTCCGGTGGTTATGGAAAGGATTTCCTTCGTGCCGGATTTAAACAGATTGGTCGCAAGGTGATGGATGATGTTGAGGATGGCGTTAGATACGCTATTGCTCAGGGTTGGGTTGATGAGGATAAGATCGCTATTTATGGAGGCAGCCATGGCGGGTATGCTACGCTAATGGGATTAGTTAAGACACCCGACTTATACACTTGTGGCGTCGACTATGTAGGTGTTTCAAATATAGAGACTTTCTTTTCATCGTTCCCTGAATACTGGAAACCTCTGACTGAGATGGTGAAAGAGATTTGGTACGACCTGGATGACCCGGTTGAGCTGGAGATTGCACGTGAGGCATCGCCTGTATATCAGATTGATAAGATTACTAAACCGGTGTATGTGGTGCAGGGAGCAAACGACCCCAGAGTAAATATTAATGAGTCGGATCAGATAGTAACCGCACTTCGTGCCAAAGGTCTGGAAATCCCTTACATGGTGAAATACAACGAAGGACATGGGTTCTACCGCGAAGAAAACCGTATGGATTTCTACAGTACTATGCTCGGTTTTTTGGCTAAATATTTGAAATAAATTATTAACATATATTGAACTGAGCTAGCAGATTTATTTGTAAGTTTGTATTCTAACGAATCTAAACTATCAATAAATCTAATGAGT
>CAZYNA010000125.1:0-3802 GCA_964648775.1 uncultured Proteiniphilum sp.
GTGATGCTAATATACAATTTGCTTCAGCAGAGAGCATAAGAGTAAATGCCAGTGGAGGCAGTGATATAGAATTTAGTGGTATAAATGCAGAAAGAGTTCGTGTATCTGCCAGCGGTGGATGCGATGTTGATTTGTCGGGAAAGACTGATGAGCTTATTGTAAATGCCAGTGGCGGCTGTGATGTGTCTGCTGCAGACCTTGTAGCAGTTTATGCTGATGTGAACTTTTCGGGAGCTGCTGATGGTAAAGTTCATGTGTCGGAGAAGCTTGACGTTACAGTAACAGGAGCATCGGATGTAGTTTGCTATGGAAGCCCAAGGGAAGTAAACGAAAAAGTTGGAAGAAGCAGTTCGTTAAGACTCAGATAAAAGGAATACTTGAAATACATATGATTAAACAATATTTTAAACAGTCGTGGCAGCTGATTAAGGAGAATCCTGTATTGAGTACTATCTCTATACTGGGTACAGCGTTGGCTATATGCATGATTATGGTGATGGTGATGTCGCATCAGGTAAAGAATGCACCATATCCACCTGAGACTAACCGCGACCGTATGCTTTACGTAAAGTGGATGTCGAGCCGTGAAAAAGGGACTACAGGCGGTTCATCCAACAGCCCCATGGCCTTTGGATTCGCAAAAGCCTGTTTCAAGACATTAGAAACACCCGAAGCCGTGGCCGTGACGGCATTGATGCCGTCGGCAATGGTTTCCATGCCGGGACAGGAGATAGCAGAGAGTTACGATAAGATGCTCACCGACGAGGATTTCTGGCAGGTATTTGATTTCTCGTTTATTGATGGCAAACCCTATTCTCATGCGGACGTGGACGCAGGGCTACGTAAAGTGGTTATAACGGAAAAAGTAGCACGGGAAACGTTTGGCTCAACGTCTGTATCGGGACAACGTGTCCTGATTGATTACACCGAATTTATTATCAGTGGTGTTGTGAAGAATGTTTCCGCGCTGGCCTCAGCAGCCTATTCTCAAGTATGGGTACCTATCACCACCGAACGCCTACCTGAAAGCAACAACGGGATAAATGGGCAATGCAGGGTTTATATATTGGCAAAAAACAAGAAAGACTTCCCTGAAATAAAAGAAGAGACCGAGGTGCTTCGTCAGAAGTTCAATGATGCGTCAACTACCTACGAGGCATTCTACCGAAATCAGCCCGATACGCACTTTGTCTTTATTCATCGCAAATGGGCCAATGTTGAGCCGGACATGAAAGCCATTGTACGCCAATCGGCCATCGTGTTGATACTTTTATTAACCATACCTGCCATAAATTTATCGGGCATGACTAGCTCACGGATGAGAAAACGTCTGTCGGAACTCGGCGTGCGACGAGCGTTTGGAGCAACCAGGGAGAATCTGTTGTCACAAGTGATGTGGGAGAGCTTGCTTCAATCGTTGTTAGGCGGCGTGTTAGGATTAATATTATCGTATGGTGCCGCGTATGCCCTGAAAGGAGTTATATACGAGAATAGTGATATGGCCTACAGTATGGGTGACGTGGCTCTTAACCCTGGCTCACTACTCAGCCCAGTTATTTTTCTCTATGCCTTTTTGTTCTGCGTGCTACTCAACGTGCTATCCACGTTCATTCCCGCGCATAACATATCTCGCAAGCCCATCGTGGAATCTATTCACTCTAAATAAATCACAGTATGATAAAACATATTCTCACTATTATAAAGAACGAAAGTAAGCAAAATATTGGTTTGTGGATAGAGTTGCTTATCGTCTCGGCCTTCTTTTGGTATATTGTTGATGACGTGTATGTAACACTGTACAATTACAATAGGCCATTAGGATTCGATACGGAGCATACCTACATCATGCATTTGGGTAGATTAAGCGAAAACAACCCCGAGTATATTCAAGATATACCCCTGGAAACAGCGGTAAGCCATTTACGTATGTCGTTGGAAAGAATAGAGCAAAACCCGATGATTGATGCAGCCAGCATATCACAAAATTCCAGTCCCCATATTGGAAGCAACAGGTCACAATCTATGTACCGAGATACAATCCAAACAAGATACAGCGTGTTAAATCGAACAGTAACCCCGAACTTCTTCAAGGTATTCAAATATAGGTCGACAAATGGCAGTACCGATGAGCTGGTTAAAGCGTTGGAACGCGGTGAACTGGTCTTGTCGATTGATGTGGCAAACGAGCTATTTACTACCAATGAATCGCCCGTGGGTAAACAAATCTCCTTTTCCAAAAGTGACTCAGCGAACCTGTACCGAGTGGGAGCCATTTCAGAAATCGTCCGGTACGACAATTTCTCAAACTGGAATACCTATTTCGCTCGACAGATGGATAACGATTTTCTGCAAATGTTCACGGGAGAATGGGTCGGCGGTTTGGAGTTCTGTGTCCGTGTAAAACCGGAGCAAGACCATGACTTTATTCACCGATTCCGGGAAGAGATGACCCACCAGTTACGCCTTGGCAATTATTACCTGGGAGATATACAGTCGATTCCCGCAAACAAGGCGGCATACCAGAAAGATGATGTCAACGATTTGAAGATGCGAATGTTTGTGGTACTTTTCCTTCTTGTGAATATCTTCCTCGGGGTTACCGGTATATTCTGGTTCAGAACTCAGCACAGACGTAGTGAAATTGGATTGAGGATTTCTCTCGGAGATACTCCAAAACAGGTGTTAATGAAATTCTATGCTGAGGGTTTACTTTTGCTTACGGCTGCAATAATACCGTCAATGATTGTAATTTATATTCTTGGAGCTCAGGAGATACTAAATTATTATCTGATGAAATTTACATTCTCACGATATATTATAGGTTTTGCAATAACGTACATTCTCCTGGCAGTAATGATTATTCTTGGAATTTGGCTCCCGGCACGCAAAGCAGTAAAAGTGTCACCTGCTGATGCATTGAGAGATGAGTAATATAATTTAATAATCGAATATGATTCAACAATATTTTAAACAGGCGTGGCAGCTGATTAAGGAGAACAAACTCTTCAGCATTATATATGTGGCAGGTACGGCATTAGCTATTACTATGGTGATGATTATTGCAATCTTTTTCTACTTGAAGACAGGTAATATCTATCCTGAACTTGAAAGAGACCGGATGTTATATATAAGATCAGTTGAAATAACGCCTAAAGATACTACTCAAAAGTCAATGTCGAACTCATTTCTCTCGTTGCAGACAATCAAGAGCTGCTTATATAATCTTCAAACAGCTGAAGCAGTATCTGCATCACTTATGACATATAGAGAGAATTATAAGGTTAGCAGAGTTGGTACAACTAATGACAAATCGGTTTACGCTAAATATACAGATGCAAATTTCTGGAAGGTTTATCAGTTTGATTTTATAGAAGGTAAACCTTTTTCGTGGGAGGAGTTAGATTCAGCTATTCCGGCTGCAGTAATATCGGAAAGCCTCTCACAGTTTTTATTCCCTGATGGAGATGCTACAGGTGAACGTTTTATAATGAATGATAAGGAGTATAGAGTAAGCGGTGTTGTGAAAGATCCCTCTTACTTGCTTTCGGATTCTTTCGCTCATATGTGGATGCCTTACACATTACATGAAGGTCATTTGGATACATATGCAGGCGAAAATATACTTGGCTTTCTTTCAGTTACGATTTTAATGAATAGTGCAGGTGACAGAGGAGTGGTTTCAGATGAAATTAATGCCAATATCTTGAAATACAGTTCCGGATTAACGCAAAATATAAATTTAAATGGACAACCTGATAATGTTTTAGCTGCATCATTCCGATTTGGTAACCGATCTCTTAAT
>CAZYNA010000126.1:0-3743 GCA_964648775.1 uncultured Proteiniphilum sp.
ACATAAGGGGAACATAAGGAGAATATAAGGAGAACATAAGGAGAACATAAGGAGGAACCAGACAAAGTACAGGCCTGATATAAGTTTTCTTACGATGGTATGAACCGCTTAACGGCTGCAGCTTACGGGGAAGGGGCAGCATTAACAGCGAACCTGAACTGGTTTAACGAAAATATTATATATAACGATATGATAACAAAAATTTAACTGTAACATCAAACACAAAAAGATTTTGTTCAACAAAGATTGTGTAAAATCGTTTAGTTGATGTTATCTTTGAGAAGTAAAATTTTTAACTGTTATGAGCACTATAATAGCACCGTCGCTGTTGGCGGCAGATTTTTTGAATCTGAGAAAAGATATCGAAATGCTGAACAGAAGTGAGGCCGACTGGATACATCTTGATATAATGGATGGTGTATTTGTTCCTAATATTTCGTTCGGATTTGCTGTAACCAATCTTTTGAAAGATATCACCAAAAAACCGCTTGACACGCATCTTATGATAGTACAGCCTGAGAAGTTTGTAGACGAAGTTGCTGCAACAGGCTCAACGTACATGAATGTTCACTATGAGGCATGCATTCATCTTCACTGCGTTGTTCAACAGATAAGAAGCAAGGGTATGAAGCCCGCCGTTACGCTTAATCCGCACTCGCCGGTGTCACTGCTTGAAGATATCATTACCGATGTTGATATGGTTCTGCTTATGTCTGTAAATCCGGGATTTGGCGGACAAAAATTTATTGACAATACCCTGAAGAAAGTTTCGCAACTAAAAGATCTTATTTTAAAATCCAACTCTAAAGCTCTTATTGAGGTTGATGGAGGAGTAAATCTCGAAACCGGAAGAAAGCTTGTTGATGCCGGTGCCGATGTTCTTGTTGCCGGGAGTTTCGTATTCTCATCTGAAGATCCCGAAGAGACAATCAGACAATTGCGTGCTTTATAGATGAAATGAATAACTTTCTGGGAAAAACACCTTTTCTTCGGCTATTAATACCGGTAGTTGTTGCTATTGTTATATGCTCTTTTGTAACTGTTGAGCATTCGGTTGTTATTGCTGCGTTAATTACGGGGCTAACAGTCATGCTATACTCGTTTTTTATAAAAAGGGAGAAACAGTATTGTCTCAGATGGATTTTTGGTGCCGGACTTTCACTAATTCTTTTCAGCTTTACAGTCTTAAGTTTTAATAGGAGTGAACGATATAGCGAGTATGATTTTGCAGATAAAAACCGGAGTTATTTAGGGATAGTTACTGATATACCTGAAGCAAAGAGGGCAACAATTGCCTGTAACCTGAAACTTACATATCCGGAAAATAAAAAGGTGCTTGTTTATATTGAGAAATCGGACGATGCATGGATGCTTGAACCGGGTGATGAGATTGTTTTTAATACCACTATTAATCCCTTTAAAAATTTTGATACCCCTAACGATTTCAATTATAAAAGGCACATGAAAATTAAAGGGTTTGCGGGCACAGCTTATATAGCCGACGGTAATTGGAAGGCTACCGGCAGGGTGAGCAGTTCCATTCCTGTGCTATCACAGCGTTTCAGAAAATCTGCTTTAAGATTATACGAATCCTTTGGACTTGATATTGATTCTTTTGCTTTTATTTCAGCTCTGACTCTCGGCTATAAATCAGACCTTTCAGATAATCTGCAGGAGGCATTTCGTGCATCAGGAACTGCACATGTTTTGGCTGTTAGCGGACTTCATGTTGGTATTGTATATATAGTAATAAACTTGCTGTTTTCATTTCTTGGGAGGCAAGGATCGGCATATTCTGTTCGACAGTTGTTAATAATCTTAGTTTTGTGGTGGTATGTTTTTGTAGCGGGTATGTCTGCATCAGTTGTGAGAGCGGCGATAATGCTGTCCATCAACTGTGTGGGAAAAATTTTAGGACAGAAGGGCTTTACGTATAATACATTGGCCGCAGCAGCTTTTTTTATATTGATTTTCAAACCGTATAGCCTGTTCGATATTAGTTTTCAGATGAGTTTTGGGGCAGTTTTTGCAATTCTGTTTTTCCAGCCGGAGATTGATAAGATATATACTCCTAAAAGGAAACTAAGTAAAGAGGTATGGAACATGTCAACCGTATCTTTCTCTGCACAATTGGGGGTTTTCCCATTGGTTTTATATTATTTCGGCACATTTCCGGTTTACTTTTTTATCACTAATCTTTTAGTGGTACCGCTTGTGGGTTTTATAATTTACTCGGGTGTGCCTCTTATAATTGCAAGTCTGCTTACACCTTTGTCTCCAGTCATTTTCAGTTTTATTCAACCGGTATTTCAATGGATTACAAAAACACTTATTGGAATCACTCTAAGAATAGTTTATATTGCTGAATCGTTGCCATTTGCACAAATTACAGATCAATATATTAATCTGATACAATTAGCACTAATACTCATCTTTATTTACGTGACCTTTAACTGGTTAACTTCTCAGCGCAGGCAGGCATTAATTGTTTCGCTAACATCCTTACTACTTTTCTCGCTGACAATCACGTTAGAGCGAATACCTATATTGTTTTAGATGGCATTGATATCCATGATGTTAAGGAAAACGGAGCATATTCTCTTATTTTTTAGTACTTTTGCAGGTAAAATTGATTAAAAATGAATGAAGATCCTAAATTATCTGAAGTTATAGATCCACGAAAAGTGGAACAGATATTAGACTCAATACATAAATCTGAACAAATTGTAATAACGACCCATGTGTCGCCCGACGGAGATGCTTTGGGATCAACGCTCGCTTTGTATCACTTTATAAAGAAAAGAGGAAAAAGCGTGAGAGTTATTGTTCCGAACTCTTACCCATACTTCTTGAAGTGGATGCATGGAACAAATGAGGTTGAGATTTTTGAATATAACCCTTCGGCAGGTGAGCATATTTTACTAAATGCAGATTTGATATTTTCTCTCGACTACAATATTACCAAAAGAGCAGGCGGAGTTGGTCGGGTTATTGAAGAATCATCAGCTACAAAGATAATGATTGATCACCACCCTCACCCGGGAGAAAGTTTTGATATTTATGTTTCGCATCCTGAAATATCTTCTACAAGTGAGCTTATTTTCAGATTAATATACCAGGCAGGTTGTTACGAAGAGATGTCTCGCTTTGAAGCAGAATCGGTATTTTGTGGCATGATGACCGATACGGGTGGCTTCACATACAATTCGGGATCTCCTGAAATTTATCAGATTATCAGCCTTTTGCTCAGAAAGGGTGTCGACAAAGATGCAATCTACTCTAAAGTTTTTAACAACTACTCAGAAGAGCGGTTCAGATTGCTTGGTTTTACACTCTCACAAAGGATGGAGGTTTATCATGATTGCCATTCAGCGCTTCTTTATCTGTCGAACGATGATCAGTCGCAGTTTAAATTTTCAAAAGGTGATACCGAAGGCTTTGTAAACTACCCCCTTAGCATAAAGGGAATTATATTCTCAACCTTTATTCGTCAGGAGGAGAATATGATAAAAATCTCTTTCAGATCTCAGGGTTCATTTCCCTGCAATGATTTTGCATCAGAATATTTTAATGGAGGGGGTCATCTTAATGCTTCGGGAGGAGAATTCTACGGTACACTTGAGGAAGCCATAAGAATTTACAAAGAAGGGTTAAAAAAATACGAGTCCAAACTTAAAGGGCTCGCCGGTTAATATCGTTTTTAAGAATAGATATAGTTTATTTTTGATTATCAGTACTTTTTT
>CAZYNA010000127.1:0-3700 GCA_964648775.1 uncultured Proteiniphilum sp.
ACAATTAATTAAAAATGTCGCTTAACTTTTTGTATCAAATAAGTTGGCAATTCCACAATAATAATATTCGATAATTTGTCGTCTTTCATACAAGAATCAAGCTGGTTTCATGTTTTATTAAGGATGCTTATTCTAGTTTATCCTGTATGTGGATTTATCATTATGTTGCGTTATCGCAAAAACTATACTGATTGGTGCGAAAATAATTTTGCATCTATGGAAAATATAGATACAAAATGGTTGGGTGATTACATTTTTGCTAATTTAGTTATTACTCTATCATGCCTCGTAATTGTTTTTAGTAATAATATTCGCAGTGTTTTAATGCATAGCATTATATTCTTGGTCTTCTTCATTTACGGTTCATATCGTGTACTATTCAGGAAGAGTCCATATCCCAATAATTATTTTAAAGAAGGGATGAACGAAAAGTTTGCTCAAATTAGAGAGGTCATGCAAAATGAAGATGATTTTATTCTCGTAGCAGATATTGTTACATCTTCATATAAACCATTTACAGATAAGTTGCCAGGATATAAGTTTAAACTTGAGGAGTGGATGTTGACCGAGAAACCATATTTGCGCAAAGATTTTAAGTTGATTGATGCTATGGAGATTTTACCTCTCAACAGAAGCTACCTTTCAAGGTTGTTTAACGATGGTTATGGAGAGAGTTTCTATCAGTTTGTGATGCGTTACCGTTTAGAAGAAAGTAAACAATTGTTGCTTAATAGACCAGAATTGAAAATTACAAAAATAGCCGAATTGTCGGGGTTTAGTTCCATCTCAGTATTTGGAAGAGCTTTTAATCAACATATGAACTGCAGTCCCATGCAGTGGCGCAAGAAACAGTTGCAAGAGTCTTAATTAGATAAATAAAATATATTGTATCCTCATTAAAATTGTTGTTTTAAAAAAAACGACATTATAATATTATCTCTTCAGTTAAGTTATTGGATATGGAAAAAAAGTTTTAGTGATCCTAAAGCGTGAGGCAATAATTATCAGTATTTCGTACTTATTATAATAGATGGATATAACAATAAGCCTTTAATAACACTTCTCTAAACAACCGCTTCTTAATGAAAAAAATAAACAGAATTGTCGTGATTTTAAGTAAGTACAAAGATTTTAAAAACTTTGTAAGCCAAACTCTGTTTATATTAAGTAACAAAAAAAATACAACTTATACATATGGGATTTTTAAATAAATTATTCGGTATGCCAGATAAGCGAATGTTAAAGGAGAAATTAAATGAAGGTGCCATTCTGGTTGATGTACGCACCAAAGAAGAGTTTGCTGCAAATCATGTAAAAGGATCAGTAAACATTCCGATGTCACAAATTACAAATGAACTTAAGAAGTTAAGCAAAGAAAAATCAATAATTGCAGTTTGCGCAAGCGGAGCAAGAAGTGGTCAAGTAGTAAAATATCTGAATAGTAAAGGGTTTCAGTCATACAATGGAGGTCGTTGGCGCTCATTTATATAAATATAAATTACTATTAAAGGTACAAAGACAGTAGCTGTTTGCATTGAAAAAGTGAAATGTTTCAAATTATTATAGAATAGATTTTAGTTATTATATGATATTTTTTTAGATTCTATATACAAAATGTGTATCTTTATAAAATATTAACGATGTTATAATATTGTAAAATACACTTAAATAATAGAAAAGTCTAATAATGAAACATTTAATCTTTTTAGCAGTAGGAATGTTTATGTTTGCAAACACATTTGCACAGCAAGCATTATGGGGTGGTGAATCTATAGTTTCACCTGAGATTCACGAAAATAACACAGTAACATTTCGAATAAGAGCACCCAAAGCGGTGAAAGTTGAAGTTGTAGGCGACTTTCTTGAATCGCCAGGTGTAGCTCAATTAAAGGAAGGTGAAAATGGTGTATGGGAATATATAACTCCTAAACCATTAGCATCAGAACTGTATAGTTATGCTTTTTTTGTTGATGGATTGCGTATGAATGACCCTGCTAATATGCTTATTAATAGGGATGTGTCAACAGTGTCCAATATCTTTATTGTTCCAGGAGACCCTGGTGATTTATATAGTATAAACAATATTCCTCACGGCACAGTTGCGCATCGCTGGTATGACAGTCCCACATTAAAAGAGCAGCGACGAATCACAATTTATACACCTCCGGGTTATGAAAACAATAAACATACATATCCAGTGTTTTATTTGCTTCATGGGTCTGGTGGTGACGAAGAGGCATGGATTACATTAGGTCGTACAGTGCAGATTATGGACAACCTAATTGCCCAGGGTAAAGCAAAGCCAATGATTGTTGTTATGCCTAACGGACATACACAAAATGTAGCTGCAATTGGAGCATCGAGTCGTAATTATCGCCCAGCAATGGGTGGTGGACCACGTGAAGCGGTTGCCAGTATGGAAGATAGTTTTGGAGATATTATTAAGTTTGTTGAAGGTAACTATAGAGTTAAGAAAGATAAAGATAACCGAGCAATAGCGGGTTTGTCAATGGGAGGAATGCATTCGGCAGCAATTTCTGCTCAATATCCAAAAACTTTCAACTATATAGGCGTATTCTCTGCACCTCCTATAGCAAGTATGATGGCACGTAGCGAGAGCGAAAGATTAAAATATGCCGAAGAGTTTGTGAAGAAGCTTGAGCTACAGCAGAAGAATGGATTCAAACTATACTGGATTGCATGTGGAGATACAGATTTTTTGTATCAAGGTGTAAAAGATAGCTTAAAAAAAATGGATGAGATAGGCTTCAATTATACTTACAGAGAAAGCGGTGAGGGACATATTTGGAAAAACTGGCGTATTTATTTGTCTGAGTTCGTACCAATGTTGTTTAAATAACAATTATAAAATTCCTCAATAGGGCATGAGATATTATATCATATTTTTGTGAGTAATATTCCGCATGATTATTTAATTTGTTGAAAAAGACTAGTATAGCTCTATGTTTTTAGTATATTTGTATTAATATTTGAAAATCAATAATTATAAATAATTAGAACTATGAAGAAAACAGCTTTAATAACCGTTGCAACTGCGTTTATGTTTATGATTGCATGCACACAAAAAACAGATCAAAGTCAGACTTTAGAAACTACGCATGAAACAACAGTACAGGTTGATTTTAAAGATTTTGGTCCCGAACCATTTGTTTTTGATATTGAGGCATACACTACTCAAAATGAAACGTACCGTACATCAATATGGACTGGAACTAATATGCAGATGACTGTTATGAGTATTCCTGCAGGAGGTGATATTGGCCTGGAAATGCACCCCGATATTGATCAGTTCCTTCGCGTTGAAGCCGGATCGGGAGTTGTAATGATGGGTGATGAAGAAGATAATTTAGATTTTGAAGCCAGAGTAGAACATGATTTCGCCATTTTTATTCCAGCAGGAAAATGGCACAATTTGGTAAATGATTCTGATGAAGCTTTAAAGGTTTACTCAATTTACTCTCCATCTGAGCATCCTCATAGCACTGTTCATCAAACACAGGCTGAGGGAATTGAGGCGCATGCAGCTGAGCATGGACACTAAGACTACTCAATTAAAAAGAAATTCTTAACATTAGGTATTACGTGCCTTTTACTATCTTTGGAGTTACTAACTTTGCTGGGACAAAAAGTTAAGCATAAAAAGCTTACATTTGTCAAGGTATGAGAAAACAAAGAACAC
>CAZYNA010000128.1:0-3672 GCA_964648775.1 uncultured Proteiniphilum sp.
CAGGTATAAAAGAAATTCGTATATTCAGTCGTGATGAGAAGAAGCAGGATGATATGCGTCACCGCATTCAAAACCCTAAAGTAAAATTTTATATTGGGGATGTGCGGGATAAAAGGTCAGTAGATACTGCTATGCGGGGTGTGGACTATGTGTTTCACGCAGCTGCATTGAAGCAGGTTCCATCGTGCGAATTCTTCCCCATGCAGGCGGTGCGTACTAATGTTATCGGTACGGAGAACGTGCTGGATTCGGCAATTGACTATGGGGTTAAGAACGTGGTAGTACTGAGTACTGACAAAGCTGCTTATCCTATCAACGCTATGGGTATAAGCAAAGCAATGATGGAGAAAGTTGCAGCTGCTAAGGCTCGTTCGCTTGGCAATGATGCAGAGACAACGATATGCTGTACTCGCTATGGTAACGTGATGGCGAGCCGTGGATCGGTAATTCCTTTATGGGTTGATCAGATTAAATCGGGTAAGCCTATCACAATTACTGATCCGAACATGACTCGCTATATGATGACTCTTGAGGATGCGGTGGATCTTGTGTTGTATGCATTTGAGCATGGCAACCAGGGTGATCTGTTTGTGCAAAAGGCTCCTGCAGCAACTCTTGATGTGTTGGCGGATGCGTTGAAGGAGTTATACAAAGCAGATACAGAGGTTAAGGTGATTGGTACTCGCCATGGAGAGAAGCTATACGAGACTCTTGTTACCCGTGAGGAGATGTTCCGATCTGAAGATATGGGCGACTATTTCCGTATTCCTGCTGATGCTCGTGACCTTAATTATGATAAGTTCTTCATAGAAGGGCAGGAGGACATATCTAAAGTGGAGGATTACCACTCTCATAATACTCGCAGATTGGATAAAGAGGGTATGAAAGAGTTGCTTTTAAAACTTCCTGAGATTAGGGAGGATATTGATTAAAATAAAACCCCGGCTTAATCACCAATAAAAATCACGACTGGGAGAGGAATAACCGGTACTATGTGGCAGAGATATGAATGTATTTTATATTTCTGAAATTAAATGCCTAACTTTGATTAATTATTACTAGATTTTATTTTAATGGCAAAACGTAATACATTGAAGCTTAAAAGTTTTACTATATCGGGTTTTAAAAGCTTTGACAATATTGGACAAACAATTAAAACCGGAGATGTTACAATATTACTTGGGGCTAATGGATCGGGTAAGAGTAACATTGTTTCTTTTTTCAAGATGTTGGGTTACATGATGTCTAATGCTTTGCAGACTTTTATCGGAGAAAATGGAGGTGCAGGCACACTCCTGCATTATGGCTCTAAGAAGACACATCGCATGTCTGCTTCTTTAAATTTTGCGGATGTAAATGCATCGGACGATTATAATTTTACATTGACATATGCCACCGGAGATACGCTTATTTTTACCGAAGAAATTTTATCTTGGAAATTAAAAAATAAAAATAAACCATTTAATCAGACTTTCGACCCCGGGTTAAAAGAATCAGGGTTTATCAATGCTATTAAAGAACCTGACGCTAAAACAGCCAGAGTGATTTATAGCTTACTTAAGAATATACATGTTTTTCAATTTCATGATACATCTAAAGAATCGCGAATAAGGAATAATGTTTATATAAATGATAATACATTCTTGAGAAGTGATGGTGGTAATCTAGCAGCTATATTGTATGCTATGAAAAATAATTCTGAACACGAGAAGTATTACGAACGTATTGTGCGGTATATAAGACAAGTGATGCCACAGTTTGGAGATTTTGTACTTGAACCCTCTATATTGAATAAGAATTCTATCATGCTTAATTGGAGAGAAGAAAAGTCTGATTATCTTTTCGGACCACATCAAATTTCTGATGGATCATTAAGGTTTATGGCTTTAACTACTTTGTTGCTGCAACCACCTCAGAATCTGCCTTCTGTCGTTGTTTTGGATGAGCCTGAGCTTGGTTTGCATCCGGCAGCTATATCATCACTTAGCGGTATGGTTAAATCCGCATCTAAACATTGCCAGGTTATCTTGGCAACACAGTCCCCTCGACTTGTAGATGAATTTGATTTAAATGAACTGTTGATTATTGAAAGGGATAATAAATCGAATAGTACAGCTGTAAATAGTCTTAATACTGATGAATTTAAACATTGGATAGAACAGTACAGCAATAGTGAATTGTGGGAGAAAAATGTTTTAGGAGGTAAGCCATGAGTGAGTTTGTCAGACTTAATATTACCACTGAAGGACAGGCTGAAGAGAAATTTGTTAGAGAAGCATTAGCGCCTCATCTTGGCATATATAATATATCAACAGATGCTCGTAGTGTTCTTACAAGTAAAGATAGAAGAAGATACTATAGAGGGGGAGTGATATCTTACCAAAAGGCTAAAAATGATATTGATAGATGGTTGCGATCAGATAAAAGTGATGAGGCGTGGGTTTACAACTATGTTTGATTTGTATGCTCTTCCAAATGATTTTCCGGGATATAACGATGCGAAAGGTGTTAATGATCCATACGAAAAAATTAATATTTTAGAGCAGTCTTTTAGTGAGGATATAGGTGATCAGAGGTTTATCCCATATATTCAACTTCATGAGTTTGAGACTTTATTATTTTCAGATTTGAGTATGCTGGAAATTGAGTATTTTGATCATGATAAGGAAATTAGCAAATTAGAAAAGATGCTTGAGAGCTTTTCAAATAATCCTGAACTTATTAATGAAAATGTAGATACTGCACCTTCAAAAAGAATTATTAAGCTTATTCCTGAGTACAAAGGAAACAAAGTGAACGTGGGGGCTACCATAGCGTCTATGATTGGAATTGAACATTTAAAGAATACTTGTCGTCATTTTAATGAATGGGTTTTAAAATTAGAAGGATTAAATCGCAGATAAATATAATAATCTGAGAAATAGATTTATAAAATGAATATATTAATTACAGGCGCAAAAGGATTTATTGGAAAGAACCTTGTTGCTGAACTGAATAATATAAAAGAAGGGAAAGTAAAGGGGGATAGCTTAAATTCCGACTTAAATATCCTTGAGTTTGATAAAGATACTGATCCCGCATTACTTAATGACTATTGCAGTAAGGCAGACTTCGTTTTCCATCTGGCAGGGGTGAACCGACCAAAAGAGCAATCTGAGTTCATGGAGGGTAACTTCGGTTTTACATCTCAACTGCTAGATGCTCTTAAGAGACATAGGAATAACTGCCCTGTGATGTTGTCATCATCAATACAGGCTGAACTTGATAATCCTTACGGCGCTTCTAAGAAAGCGGGTGAGGATTTGTTGTTTTGGTATAGCAAGGAAGTTGATGCAGAGGTGCTGATTTATCGTTTCCCTAACGTGTTCGGGAAGTGGTGCCAACCAAATTACAATAGTGCAGTTGCTACCTTCTGTAGTAATATTGCTAACGATCTGCCAATTCAGGTGAACGACCGTAGCGTTAATATAACTTTGGTTTATATTGATGATGTGGTGAGGGAGTTGATTTCCGTTTTGGAGGGTAAACCTAACAGAGAGGGGGAGTTTTGCAAAGTTGCAATTGAGCATAAAATTACTCTTGGTGAGATAGTGGATTTGATTTACTCCTTTAAGGAGAGTAGAAAGAGTTTGCTGGTGCCTGATTTAAGCAATGCATTTACAAAGAAATTGT
>CAZYNA010000129.1:0-3614 GCA_964648775.1 uncultured Proteiniphilum sp.
TTTCTGCATAACTGTTTGTTTTAAAGTTGGCAAAGGTAGGAAAGAAATAAGTATCTTTGCACCTTAAAACCGGTAAAAGGTAAAAGGGGAAAAATAAGAAACAGGGACAAAGAATTAGTAACAGGGACAAAGAAAAAAACACGGACATAGAATTTAGAAACAGGAATGGAGCAGAAACAATATTTTCTCGGGATGACGCTGCCCGAAATTACTAATAGCGTTGTGGAGCTGGGGTTGCCGAAATTTACGGGTAAGCAGATTGCCGACTGGGTTTACCTGAAAAAAGCAACTTCGATTGATGAGATGACAAATATCTCTTTGAAGAACAGGGAGTTATTGTCGCAGAAGTTTGATGTGGGCAGATCGAAGCCGCTGGATATTAAGACGTCGGTTGACGGTACACGCAAGATGTTGTTTAAGACAACGGGCGGTAAGTTTATTGAAACGGTAACTATACCTGAGGATGACAGGCTTACCATCTGTGTTTCGTCGCAAGTGGGTTGCCGTATGAACTGCGATTTTTGCATGACGGGCAAGCAGGGGTTACATGATAATCTGACGGCTACGGAGATTCTGAATCAGGTTTATTCTGTTCCGGATTCGGATAAAATAACCAATCTGGTGTATATGGGGATGGGTGAGCCGCTGGATAACTATAAGAACGTTAAGCGATCGTCGGATCTTCTTATGGCGGAGTACGGACTGGCATGGAGCCCTAAGAGGATTACGCTTTCTACAATTGGTTTGAAATCGAACCTGAAGCGTTTTCTTGAGGATAGTAAATGTCATCTGGCGATGAGTCTGCACAACCCGATATCGGAGGAGAGGCTGGCAATTATGCCTATTGAGAGTTCGGCGCCGGCAGCCTCGGTGATTGATTTATTGCGCGACTACGACTGGAGCCATCAGCGACGGTTATCGTTTGAGTATATCATGTTTGACGGGCAGAATGACAGTCTGGTTTATGCCAGGGAGTTATCTAAGTTGCTGGCGGGGCTCGACTGCCGCATTAACCTGATTCGTTTTCATGTTATTCCGAAGAGTAATCTGCGCCCATCAACAAACGAGAATATGATTAAGTTCCGCGATTTCCTCACTGCAAAGGGGTTTATCTGTACCATACGTGCATCGAGGGGTGAGGATATTTTTGCAGCGTGCGGTATGCTATCGACTGCCAAGCTAAGTGCTGAAGAGTAGGTTTTAAGTGCTGAGGAGCAGGTTTTTTTTATAAATTAAACCTGATTCTCTTCATTTACACGTAAATAATTGTATATTTGCTCTGTTAATAGAGTTACGTTCAAATATAAATAATAATATTATGAAATATTTAGCCGGTTTACTTTCCCTCATTGCTACTGTTATCCTATTCACCTCGTGTGAAGCAGGAGGAACGTTTTTATCTGCATCCGGAGCCACAAATGAGGTTCTTGTGATTATGGATGATACCGCCTGGGAGAATGAAGAAGGAAATGCATTATTTGATGTGTTGAACTCTAATGTGAAAGGGTTGCCGCAACCGGAACCCAACTTCAGAATCATACAGATTACTCCTGAGAATTTCACGAGTACATTTAAGATGGCGAGAAATATAATTATTCCTGAGATTTCAAATATATACAGTGAGCCCAAGCTTGCGGCGGAACTCGACCAGTATGCTATGGGTCAGGTAATCATGAACATTTATGCTCCTGATGCTGAGAGCTTTGCTCAGTTTGTATCGCACAACAAGGAGACGATTATTAATTATTTCGTGCAGAAGGAGCTTGAGCGAAACTCAAAATGGATCATTAACGAAACAAAGCTGCCTGTTACCCGTGCTCAGCAGATGTTTGGAATTGATATCTATTTCCCGAGAGGATTATCGAATCATGAGGAGTTCGACAATTTCTTCTGGGCAACGAATAATGCGGGACGGGGCAGGCAGGATATAGTAATATACCAGTTTCCGTATCGTTCTGAAACGGTATTTGAACTGGATTCATTAATAAAAATAAGAAATGATGTAATGGGGAGGAACGTGAAGGGTTCTTTCGATTCTCAGATGTCTACTTCAACCGCTTATATTCCCGATTATCGCAGGTTTGAGTATGAGGGATTGTTCCGCGCCGAAGTAAGGGGCTTGTGGGAGATGACAAAAGACATGATGGGCGGACCCTTTGTGATGCAGGCTTTTGTGAATGAGAACACCGGTATGGTGATTGTGGTTGAGACTTACGTTTATGCGCCTGAGATGAACAAGCGCAACCTGATGCGTAACCTTGAGGCCACCCTCTACACGATTAGCATTCCAACACATGAGGATGTGGTGATTACATCATAGTAAACAGATTTTACAATATATACATGTCAGAATTAATAAAGGTGGGCATCACACACGGGGATGTCAATGGTGTTGGGTATGAGCTGATATTGAAGGCATTGTCGGATGCACGTATGCTGGAGCTATTTAACCCCATAATATACGGTTCTTCGAAATCTGCTTCATATCACCGCAAGGTGTTAGATAGTAATCTGAATTTTAATATAATAAACTCCGCCGACGAGGCGCGCGAAAACAGGGTTAACCTTGTGAATTGCGTGAAGGAGGAGACGAAAATTGAGCTGGGAACAGCAAGTAGCGAGTCGGGCGAATCGGCCTTTATTGCGCTGGATAGTGCAACGAGGGATTTGCTGGATAAAAAGATTGATGTGCTGGTTACTTTGCCTATCAATAAGGACTCGATACAGAATGAGAACTTTAACTTTCCGGGGCATACCGAGTTTTTAGAGGACCGGTTTGCCGTGAACAGTGAAAAAGCGTTGATGATTATGGCTACCGACACTATGAAGGTGGCACTTGCAACAACGCATATTCCGCTGAAGGATGTTTCTTCGGCTTTAACGAAGGATCTTATTAAGGAGAAGCTGAAGACTCTGGACTATACGCTGAAGCGTGATTTTAGTATTGATGCTCCGCGTATTGCAGTACTTTCGCTTAACCCGCATGCGGGTGAGAACGGACTGCTTGGCAGTGAGGATGCTGAGATTATTGCACCGGCTGTGAAGGAGATGCAGGACGAGTGGGTGCTTTGTGCGGGTCCGTTTGCTGCCGACGGCTTTTTTGGTAGTGGCAGATTTAAGGAGTTTGACGCTATTCTGGCGATGTATCACGACCAGGGACTGATTCCTTTTAAGACCCTTGCGATGGATATGGGGGTTAACTTTACGGGGGGATTGCCGATTGTGAGAACATCGCCCGACCATGGCACTGCCTACGATATAGCGGGCAAGAACGAGGCTTCGGATGAGTCGTTCCGACAATCCATATACATGGCAATTGATGTGTTTCGCAACAGGATTTCGTATGATGAGGCGAGGAAGAATCCGCTTAAGAAGATGTACTTCGACAGGGGTAAGGATGACGAGAAACTCGATCTGACTATGGACTCAATTGAGGGAATATAGGCTCCACTCTATAATGGAGATACTAAACTCTATTAAGGAGATACTAAACTCTATTAAGGAAAATAAATTCTATAAAGAAAAGAGAAACTTTTTTTTAAAATAATTCTAAATAGAAAAGAGGCGTGGGAATTTCTTCCTTCGCCTCTTTTCATATTAAGAACATTTTATTT
>CAZYNA010000130.1:0-3551 GCA_964648775.1 uncultured Proteiniphilum sp.
ATGAACATTCCCCACCTCCTATCAGTTATATATGCATTATGAAAATAGGAATAACAGGTGCTACCGGACAGCTAGGCCGTCTTGTAGTGGAGAAATTAAAAAGTAGAGTTGGTGCGACTGATTTAGTTGCACTTGTGCGTTCAACAGATAAAGCTGCTGATTTGGGAATTGAAGCACGTGAGTTTGATTATACAAAACCCGAATCGTTGGCAGGTTCTCTTAATGGAATTGATCACTTGTTGCTAATCTCAGGAAATGAGGTTGGGCAGCGTAAAGCTCAACACGAGAATGTAATTAAGGCAGCTCAGCAAGCAGGTGTTAAATGGATAGTTTATACAAGCTTATTGAATGCTGACAGTTCTTCGCTGAGCCTTGCTCCGGAACATTATGAAACTGAGAAATTATTGAAATCTTCAGGCATTCCATATACAATTCTGAGAAATGGATGGTATACTGAAAATTATACTTCTTCACTATTAGGTGCAGTTGAGGCAGGCTCCTTGGTTGGAAGTGCCGGAGAGGGAAAAGTTTCTTCTGCAACGCGTGAAGATTATGCCGAGGCTGCTGCTGTGGTTTTAACAACAGAAGGTCATGTTGGAAAAGTTTATGAACTGGCGGGAGATAATTATTATACTTTAAAAGATCTTGCTGCTGAGGTTTCTAAACAGACTGGAAAGGACATTCATTACAATAACTTACCCGAAGAGAAATACGCTTCTGTATTGGCTTCGCTTGGTATTCCCGTAGCTTTTGCCGATGCTATTGCCGGATGGGATGTTGGTGCTTCTAAGGATGATTTGTATAATGATGATAAGGTGTTGTCTAATTTAATTGGCCGACCTACAACTCCTCTTTCAGAATCTGTTAAGAGAGCATTAAGTCAACAATAAAAAATAAAAATAAGATCCCTTTGATACAAAAAAGTACAAAAAATAAGGAGAGCTTTTGAGCTCTCCTTTATTTTTAAGCTGTAAATTGTAACCCATCACTTAAAGCAGCACTTCAGTAATTGCTTTTTCGAAAGACTCTTTAGGCATTGCTCCCGACACCATCTGAGGCTGCTCGTCCATCGGAACAAACAGCAGAGTTGGCAAAGCAGTTATTCCAAAAACAGATGCAAGCTCCTGCTCTACATCGGTATCAATTTTATAAATATAGATTTCACCTTCATACTCTGCTGCCAATTCTTCCAAAACAGGAGACATCGCTCTGCATGGAGGGCACCAGTCGGCATAAAAATCAATAATTGCCGGTTTATCCCCCAAATAGATCCACTCGTCAGGGTTGGCTTCAAAGTTAACTACCTTTTCCAAAAACTCTGCTTTTGTAAGTTTTATCGTTTTAACAGAAGCTTCCGTGTTTTCTGAGGCTGTGGACTCACTTTTGTTTCCTGTCTTTGAATTACACGCTGTCAGTAATAGCAAAGTTGTGAAAATAGCGATTACAATTTTATTCATTTCCTTTTATTTATTTGTAGATTATAACTTTCAATCTTACTTAACAAATATGTTAATACAATTGTTTTATAAAGTTTTTCAGCCTTGAAATCAAGTTTATAAGAAAAGATTCATAAAAAAACATAATTCCACCGAATTGTTAAATTAATTATCTATCCTTGTAAAATAATACTCTTAGAAAGAACCATCTACTTAAACCGTTGCGATAAAATGAGTAAACCATGTAAATCGAAAAACTCATATTGTCTGTTTTCTCTATGCATGATGCTGGGGCTGATTGCATCTGAAGCAAACGCACAGGATTTTAATGATGAAATGAAGAAAAAACTTCGTGAATCAATCATTATGCCCGAAAAATCTCCTGTTATCTCGCCGGAGATTTATGACCCAAGACTGTTTAGCGAGCAACCCGAAGTGCTGAAAGTTTCTCCTTTCACTAAACTGCCAACTAAGTTTGACAGACTTAATTTGCAAGTTCCGCCATATCAGGAAGTTCAAATAAACTTAAACACTAAAGTGCCAATAAATTAGCTTCCGGCAGGATCTTCAAGATTTGAATTTGTTGGAAATAAAATGATGATTATTTCAACTGCCGGTCAAGCTGTTATTCCTTTGGGAATAGATAGAGGCCCAATCAGAAAGCGACATAAAAAAGGTCAGAATATTCTCAAAGCTCTTGAGAAATAGGTACATAAACACTATCAGACACTATACCTCCTTCCGCATCTTTAAATGCAAGATAAACCTCTATTTTATCCTTTATCCAGTCTAAAGGGATCTCAATACTGGTTGATGAGAGAGATCTCTTTCCGGCATTTAAATCGTATACCGATTGTTGTTTGAAAGAATTGTAAGCCACTACCATTAACTGATCTGAACGTTTTGCATCTTCTGAAAGGGTCTTGTCCCAAGTGATAATTATTTTACCGGTTGCCCTTTCAGCTTTGATATTTGGTGTAATAAACAGCGGTCCTCTTGAAACCATCACTTTAGAATAATCTAAAGACACATTATCAGCATCAGTACTTATCGCATTCTTCATATTGAATGACATTGCAGCATTAAAGGCTGTCAGCGAATCTGTTACATACATTTGAAATCCTACTCTTACATACGGTGTTACAGTCTTCATAAACTCCATTGTGACTGACATTTTGTTGCGCTGCTTAATCTGCTTTTTTGTTTTAGGATCTACCCTGATTGCCGGTAGACTTCTTACATACTCTACACCTTTCCACGATGCTCCAACAATATTACCTACTCTTCCACTAATTCCGCCAAAAAGGCCATTTTTAAAAATACCCATAATATAAATTTTTAAATGATTTTTTTATTCGGGCCAAAGTACGTGAATCTTCAAATCATAAACTAAAATCGGTTGATTTGACCGCATTTGACTGCATTTGACTTGATTTGACTGCGTTTGACTTGATTTGGCACGGTTTGTCCGGATTTGGCACCGTTTGTCCACATTTGGCACGGTTTGTCCACATTTGGCACGGTTTATTAAAGGAGATTTTCAGTAATAATAGTCTTTGATAATGGTTATTATTTTAAACTTATTTAGTTCATGTATTAATGATACTTTATTCAGTCTTGTTCGAACAATGTACGAACCAGGTATGAATGAGGTATGAACCGGGTATGAATAAAAAACGAACAAAATGCGGTCTGAAAAAGTGAACTATAATTATATAGAGGCGTTAATTTCACTAAAGGATTTTGGTGAATATTGTGTGGAAAATTGAGAATTAAAAAAATGGACAAAAAGATTGTTTTGATAACAGGTGCAACTCGCGGTATTGGTAAAGAGACTGCAATGGGACTGGCTAAAATGGGGCATCAAATAGTTATTCATGGCAGAAATAAAGATAGACTACTGGAGGTTGTTGAGGAGATTAAAAAAACTACTGGTAATAAAGATATTGAAATAATTCAATCCGACTTATCTCTGCTTGCTGATACAAAACGTATGACGGATGAGTTTAAAAGCAGATATGACAGGCTCGATGTTTTAATAAATAATGCCGGTATTTATCCTAATAAAAGGAGGGAAGTAACCAGCGAAGGCATCGAAATAACATCAGCAGTGAA
>CAZYNA010000131.1:0-3518 GCA_964648775.1 uncultured Proteiniphilum sp.
CCAAACACACTTTCGTGGATTCGCCTCAATGGCTCTTTTCTCACGAACCTTTCCAACGCTTCAATGCCAAGTGCAAATTCTCTTAACGCAAGCGATTGCTTTCTTGACAATCCCATGTTTTCCTAAAAAGACTGAAATAGGATCTAAAGATTCAATTAAAGTTTATTTATATCAGTTATTTTGTATATATACTGCACATATACTGCACATATACTAAATATAACAAACTAAATACTTGATATATTGGTTACTCAACTACAGCAAAAAATCTTCTAATTTCTCAACACCCTTTTTTAGTTTAACCGGATTTATCCTTTTCAACTTGCTAATATTTTGCATTTTCCATTGTACAGATGGAAAAAGCAAGTATTCCTGATATTCAGTATATCGAGACAGTTCTTCTCCAGCTTCGAAAGCAATTAAAAATTCCTTGTCCTGCGGGCTCAAATTTGAATTGATAAAATCAATCAATTTCTCCCGGGCTTCCTCATAGTCATTATACGAAAATGGAATTTTAGTCATTCCGGCAAATTGTTTCACGAGCGTTTCCTGATGATCCACCCTGTTAGGTTGAAGCGACTCGATAATAGGGCGGTCGCCACCCAATAGACAATACAGAAAACCTCTTTTAACCTGGTTAAAATTAGTGATGAAATCAAACATCAGTTTCACATCAAGCAAATCCCGGGGGTGCTGGCGATCAAGAGCTGCTGTAATTTTCCCGCCATAGAGTTGGGAAACCGAAACAATCCTTGCCTTGTTTGCCGTCTCAAATTCATTTTGTGCAGCATCGCATAGTGGTCTTATCAAAACCGGATCAATCAGTCCTCGTTTAGTTCCACTCACTTCAATCTTGACCACAACCCTTTTTGTATACAGTACATTTTATTCATAATTTGCCAAATCTCTCGGTAAGGTTATCTGATATTTCGGATCATAAACACCGTTCTTCACGTTTGAGCGTTTTCCTTTTCCCAAGTCTATCCTATCCAAATTCAAATCATGAAACCACGAATGCCCGGCTTTCTCTGCCATATAAAGAAACAATCGTTTCACTTTTACCGAACTGTTTTCCTCTAATAACTGTTGCAGCAACTTTGGCCTTAAACCGTTAAGCATTTCCATTACTTGGTATAAATCAGTAAGATTGTAATATTTTGGAGCAAGGTTTAAACTTTCCATAAAAGCTCTTTCTGGCAGGGAAACCGCAACCTCGAAATTGTTTTGATTGACTGTTGATATTCCTTTCTCGTTGTATCCCGAGTATTTCTTAAGGATATCAACACCCCAGTCATATTCCAAAAGCCATTTTGGAAACCATTCACCCCGGGGGCAATAGATTACTATTGTCTGCCTGCCAAGCGGAACGTAATGGGCCAATCCCCGCATTTCCAAAGCAGATACAGCCCCTATATGGAATTTCTTACCTAACTGGCTATTGTAGCAAGATAGAGCACTCAACAGGGTCGGTTCTTCACCTGTTCTGTACATTACTCCATCATCTATAGCCGTAAGCCATCGCGAATTACGGTAATGTCTCTGCAGGGAATAGGATATCCCATTTTTATTTAACCACGAGGCAAAGTACAATGCCCCGGATGGAAATCTCTGTAACAATGAGTTTATTTTTGTTTGTCCTATTGTAGTCATACTGCAAATATGCTAAAAATATTAAACCATTTGCGTTTCTCTTTGTATTTTTATGTATTCATCCAATAAAACGAGGCTCCTAAAATGTTGGGACAGATTATTTAGTCCACTTCCGCAGCCTTATCAAAATCTGTTGTTATATATTTGTTTCCCGGGTGTTTTAGCCCGTAATAACCGAGTACTTTAATTGTATTTATTTTTTTACACAACCAAAACCATTACCCTGTAATCCAATTAAATTCTAAATAATCCTTTTGATGAAAGCAGCTGTAGAGGTAAAGTTATTTTTAATATTATTCGTACTACTACAATATTAACAATTATTCATGTAAATGTCGAGTAAACATGTCTGTATCTTTCTGTGAAATCGGTTATAGATAAATTATAAAAACATCAATATTCCTGATATATTCAGTTATTGAAAATCACATCTAACACTTTGAATTACTCCCTTTTTTCACCGTTCGGGATATTTGATTAATTTTGCCGTTAATTACTCGATTATGATAAATTGTTAGTTTATATAATTTGAATTATCTCGCTCATATATATTTTTCAGGGAAATGTCGTAAGGTTGCCATTGGCAATTTCATCGGAGATTTTGTAAAGGGTAGGGCATATAAAGCGTATCCTTCAGGTATCAGGAAAGGAATCCTTATGCACAGACAAATCGATCATTTTACCGATACCCATCCGATATTTAAGGAAACTGTACAGTTACTGCGTCCGACTTTTGGACGTTATTCGGGAATTATGGCCGACATGTACTATGATTATTTACTTGCCTCTGATTTCGAGCGATACAGTAACGGGCAGAGCCTGGATAGATTTGCGAAAAACTTCTACGTATCGGCATTATTTTACTATAGATGGCTTCCCAAAAGGGTCAAAGGATTTATTTTCCATTTCATAAAAACCAACCGGTTGAAGAAGTACAGTACCTTTGAAGGACTCCAGCAATCTCTCACAATCATGTCTCTTCACAAGAGCAGTGCAATTAATCCCACTCTTAGTATTGAGTTTCTCGCGGCAAACGAAGCACAATTGAGAGACCAATTCGACCAATTTATGAAAGAGGCAATTCAAAAATTCTCTTGATATGCAAATAATCCTTTCGCCCGCTAAGTTGATGGACTTCTCAGCAAACACCGAAAAGGTGAAGCCGACCAAACCTCTGTTTCCCGAAAAGACCAAAGAGTTGGTGTCTGTCTGCCGGCAACTGTCGGTGCAGGAGATCGCAGATACAATGAAGATTAACCCAACGATGGCACAAGATGTGTATAACTCTTTTCAGTCTTACAACCTGGGCACCACACCTCGGCAACCAGCCGCACTGGCTTATAACGGCATCGCATATAAAGGACTGAACGCAGTCGACTTCACGATGGATGATTTCGACTTTGCACAACAGCATCTTAACATCATCTCCGGGCTGTATGGCATTCTGCGACCCCTCGACGAGATCAGGCCTTACCGTTTAGAGATGCAGCGGAAGATTGTTCCTGGCGGATTTAAAACACTTTACGATTTTTGGCAAGAACCCTTAGGAGAGTATTTTTTCAAGAAGTTGCGAAAGGACGATTTAACCATAATCAACGTGGCTTCTAACGAGTATTCGAAGACAGTCAAGAATAAATTATTACCTGAGGGCACGAGAGTTATCGATATTCGATTCTTACAGCTTAGTGATAACGGTTGGAAGCAGGTGGTTGTACATAGCAAGAAAGCACGCGGTCTCATTTCTCGTTTTATTATAAAGAACAGGCTAGTTGACCCTGAGGAGGTAAAGGGATTCGACTACGAGAATTATTTTTTCTATCCCTCTCTCTCTGACGATAATACCTTCACTTTCGTACGATAATCCTTCC
>CAZYNA010000132.1:0-3432 GCA_964648775.1 uncultured Proteiniphilum sp.
GAGCAGCTTAAATGGGCATTAGAAATGTTTAATAAAATCACAACTTAAAATGAGCAGAATTGAAATTGACAATCAGTCCGGTTTCTGCTTTGGTGTAGTCAAAGCAATAAACAAAGCTGAAGAAGAGCTTAAGGAAAGAGGCACACTCTACTGTTTGGGAGACATAGTGCATAATAATATAGAGGTTGAGCGACTTGAAAAGATGGGATTAATTACCATTGATCATGAGCAATTCAAGAAGTTGAAAAATGTTCGTGTATTACTAAGGGCGCATGGTGAACCACCAAGCACTTATGAGATTGCGAAACAGAACAATATTGAACTTATTGATGCTTCTTGTCCGGTGGTGCTGGGCCTCCAGAAAAAAATCAAGAAGAAATTTGTTCGCAGAGATAATGATGATACTCAGATTGTAATTTACGGCAAGAAAGGGCATGCTGAAGTAAATGGACTGCTTGGGCAGACAGACGATTCGGCAATAGTGATTGAAAATAAGGATGATATTGAGAAACTTGATTTCACACGAGATATCAACCTGTTTTCTCAAACCACTAAATCTCTTGAAGGATTTTTTGAAATTGGGGATATGATTCGTGCAAGGATGAAGGATGGTGCCAAGCTTGAGTTTTTTGACTCTATCTGCCGTCAGGTTTCAAATAGAGTGCCAAATATTCAGGAGTTTGCCCAGAGTCATGATCTTATCATATTTATTGCAGGTGAGAAAAGTTCGAACGGAAAGGTGCTGTTTGCCGAGTGCAAGAAGCAAAATCCAAATTCTTACCTCATTCATTCGCCCGATGATATAGACACTTCGCTGATTAAGGATGACATCAGTATTGGCATATGCGGAGCCACCTCAACGCCCAAGTGGCAGATGGAGGCAGTTGCCCGGAACATTGCGAAACTGAAACCTGAAATGAACGTTGAAAGAGCTGCTTTTTAAGTAGCTCTTTTTTTTTGAACATCATCTAAAAATAGTGTATCTTTGCGAACAATTGTTTTAAGGCTAATTTGTACATTTTCAATTGGATTCAAAGAATAAAAGATCAATTATGGAGTCAAGCATAAAGAGTGTTGGTATCCTTACTTCGGGAGGTGATGCACCGGGAATGAATGCTGCAATACGTGCCGTAACACGTGCAGGTATTTCAGCAGGAATGAAAACTTTTGGTATTTACAGAGGCTTTAAGGGCCTTATAACAAATGAGATTGAGGAGTTTAAAACTAATAGCGTAAGCAATATAATTCAACAGGGGGGTACAATTCTAAAGACTGCACGATCTGAAGAATTCCTGACCAGAGAGGGAAGAGAAATTGCTTTTGCAAACATGCAAAACCATGGCATAGATGCTCTTGTAGTAATTGGAGGGGACGGCTCGCTGACCGGAGCTGCTATTTTTGCCAATGAACATAATATACCCGTTGTGGGGATACCTGCAACCATAGACAATGACCTTAACGGAACAGATACTACACTAGGATATGACACTGCTTTGAATACCATTATGCAATCGATGGACAAAATAAGAGACACAGCTACTTCGCACGAGCGATTGTTTTTTGTTGAAGTGATGGGACGAAATTGTGGTTTCCTCGCACTGAACAGCGCTATTGCATCTGGTGCTGAAGCTGCAATTATTCCGGAGATAAGTATTGAAAAGGACCAGTTGGCTGAGCTGATTGAACAGGGTTTCAGAAAATCTAAAAGCAGCAGCATGGTACTGGTTGCCGAGAGTGAAGTTACAGGAGGAGCTATAAAACTGGCTAACAGGGTTAAGAAGGAGTATCCGCAGTATGATGTAAGGGTAACAATATTGGGGCACTTACAGAGAGGAGGATCTCCTACAGCACAAGACAGAATTCTTGCCAGTAGAATGGGTGTTGCAGCTATACAGGCACTTTTGGAAAGTCAGAGAAATGTTATGATTGGTGTACACGAAAATGAGATCGATTATATTCCATTTAAGCGTGCTATCAAAAAACAACGTGAGATTAGCGAGGAGATGCTGGAGGTATTAAGAATCTCATCTATCTGATTAACACTTATTCTTATAGGTGACCAAAAAGTTAAACCATTTTTTCATTATCTTGATTAAATAGCCTACTTTTGCAGATAAAACTTAATAAACAAATATAATTATATGGAAATTACACACATTGAGCACATCGGTATTGCTGTAAAAAGCATTGAAGAACAACTCCCTTACTACGAAGGTGTTTTAGGATTAAAATGCTACAACATTGAGACTGTGGAGGATCAAAAAGTAAAAACTGCATTTTTTAAGGTTGGCGGAACAAAAATTGAACTTCTGGAACCTACAAGTGAAGATAGCACTGTAGCTAAATTTATTGAAAAACGAGGCGAAGGTGTTCATCATATAGCATATGCCACTAAAAACATAAACGATGCTCTGCAAGAAGCCGAATCTAAAGGAGTACGTCTTATCGACAAGGAAGGACGCCCGGGCGCAGAGGGATTAACCATTGCTTTTCTGCATCCGAAATCAACAGGAAGTGTTCTTACAGAACTATGCGAGCATCCTGAAAAATAGCAATCAATAAACACAATAAAACAACAAATTATATGAGTAACCAACTAGAGAAGGTAAAAGAACTAATCCAGTTGCGGGAAAAAGCCCGTTTAGGTGGCGGTGAAAGAAGAATTGAATCGCAACACAAAAAAGGGAAGTATACTGCAAGAGAGCGTATTTTTATGCTTTTGGATGAAGGCAGTTTTGAAGAATTCGACATGTTTGTGGAACACCGTTCTCACAACTTTGGCATGGAAAAAACTAAATTCCTTGGCGATGGAGTTGTAACAGGATACGGAACCATTGATGGTCGCCTGGTATATGTTTATGCACAGGACTTTACAGTATCGGGCGGATCTCTTTCTGAGATGCATGCTCAGAAGATCTGCAAGGTAATGGATCAGGCATTGAAAATGGGTGCACCGCTTATTGGTATTAATGACTCGGGTGGTGCTCGTATTCAGGAAGGTATTAATGCTTTGGCCGGTTATGCTGAAATATTTCAACGTAATATTCTTGCATCAGGAGTGATTCCTCAGATTTCAGGAATATTCGGTCCTTGTGCGGGAGGTGCGGTTTATTCACCTGCTCTTACCGACTTTATCTTGATGACTCAGGGAACGTCTTACATGTTTTTGACCGGACCAAAAGTTGTTAAAACAGTTACCGGTGAAGATGTTACTCAGGAGGAACTGGGTGGTGCATCTATGCACTCAACTAAATCGGGTGTGGCTCAGTTTTCTGCACAGACAGAAGAAGATGGACTAAAATTGATAAGAAAATTAATAAGCTTTATTCCGCAAAACAATCTTGAAGAGTCGCCACTTAAACATAATGACGACCCTATTGACAGATTGGAAGACAGTCTTAATGAGATTGTACCTGATAATCCTTCAAAACC
>CAZYNA010000133.1:0-2140 GCA_964648775.1 uncultured Proteiniphilum sp.
AGTCTGCTCTATAAGGACCGGCAATCAGTTCTGCTGCTTTAAGAAATATTGCAGCGCGACTCTCCCAGTTCATGGCTTCCCATGCAGGTTTTGCTTTAAGTGCAGCATCAATAGCCATTTGCACATGGCTTTTATCACCCTGATGGTAGTGACCAAGCAGATGTTTATGGTTATGAGGAGGGCGGATATCATGCAAATTGTCGGTACGAACCTCTTTCCCGTCAATAATCATAGGAATATCAAGTCCTCCTTTATTCAACTCTGTTAATTTCACTTTTAGTGTTTCTCTTTCGATCGATCCCGGAGCATAACTCAATACGGGTTCATTCTTTATTTCCGGTAATTTAAATACACCTTTCGACATATCAGTATTGTTTAAAAAACTATTTTATTTATTGAACAAATATACAAAAAAAAGTTTTATATTTGCGCTACACTAATACTTTAATATGCACAACTTCAATAATACAGAATTAGCTTTTAGAGATCAAACAAACTATAGTCTGAAACAGGCGTATCAGCTATTTAGAGTTATGAATAATAAGAAACTGGTTAAAACCGGTGAGTATCTTGTTAACTTTGCGTTTGCAATCCGGTTCCCTGTAAAAGGGATACTACGTAAAACTATTTACAGACACTTTGTGGGTGGTGAATCAATAGAAGATTGCAGCAAAACAATCAATAAGCTGGCCGCCAGAAATGTTAATTCCATTCTCGATTTTGCTCAGGAAGGTGTTGAAACCGACGAAGCTTTTGATACAACATGCAGCGAGGTTATTAAAACTATCGAGTTTGCCCAAAACCACAATAATGTGCCTTTTAGTGTGTTTAAAATCACCGGAATCGGTCGCTTTGATCTTCTTGCCAAAGTGAGTGCTGATGAAGAGTTGAGCGATGATGAGAAAGCTGAATTCAAGCGGGTAGAGGAGCGTATGGATGCCATTTTTAAAAGAGGTTATGAACTTGATGTACCCGTTCTTATTGATGCTGAGCATTCCTGGATTCAGCCGGTTCTTGATGATATGGTGCTATCACTGATGGCGAAATACAACAAAGAGAAAGCAATTGTTCAGAATACATACCAGCTATATCGTCACGATGTGCTTGAGATCATGAAGTCTCATCATAGAATGGCTTTGGAGCAAGGTTTTAAATTCGGATTAAAGATTGTTCGCGGTGCATATATGGAGGTTGAGCGTGAGCGAGCTTCCGAAATAGGGTATCCATCTCCCATACAGCCTGATAAGGAGGCAACCGACTGTGATTTCGACGCCGCAATTCACTATCTTATCCAGAATCATGAAACCATTGATTTTATGGTTTCTACTCATAATGAGGCCAGCTCTATACTGCTTGCTCAGTTAATTGATGAATATAATCTCCCGAGAAATCTCCCCGGAGTCTATTTCTCACAGCTATATGGAATGAGCGATAATATCACCTTCACTCTTGCCGATGAAGGGTATAATGTAGCAAAATATGTTCCTTACGGCGAGGTAAAAACCATGATGCCTTATCTTTTCAGACGAGCAGAAGAAAATAGCTCTATAAAAGGACAAACAAGTCGCGAGTTAAATCTGATCCAGACTGAAATTAAACGGAGAAGAAAAAGATAATCAATCTAAACTAATTCTTATTTAACTTCCCAGACATTTGATGAGCTTAGAAGGAACTCTCTGAACGACTTTTTAGGCTTGTCTTTCTGAACCTCTTCAATCTGTTTTTGATATTCTCTGTCATAAGAAGGAGCTTCAACACTTCTAATTACTCCAAGTGCAACCGGCATACCGTGGTTTGTGTCCATCAAGGCCAGCTTCATATGCAGCGTATTATCCGTTGTGGTAGCGTCATGTGTTAATATGTCATCCAAAGTGTAACCATCTTCACCAATTGTTACAGCTTTCAGATTCCATCCGTCAAGTACAATACCGCGATCCTCATTTTTACCGAAAATCATCTTTTCACCATGCTTAAGTAAAACCGTATTATCAGCTTTCCATGTCCTGTCGCTGATCTTATTGTGAATTCCATCATTAAAAATCACACAGTTCTGTAACACCTCAACAACAGATGCACCCTTGTGTTTGGCTGCTTCTACCATCATATCGGTCTGGTTCTTCATATCAACATCCAGTGCACG
>CAZYNA010000133.1:2240-3323 GCA_964648775.1 uncultured Proteiniphilum sp.
CCATATGTATTCATGTAATATGGAAGTCTCGACGAGCAGCCAATACCCGAAATTATAGCCGTTTTATACGGATCCACATTCAGTTCGGATAAAGCTTTTTGCAGACATGTCAGCACGGCAAAGTCGCCACATCCCGGACACCATCTTATAGGGTTTGTACTCTTAAAATCTTTGGGCTGATGTTTTTGATACTTCAATCCCTTTAAATCTATATTTTTTGTATCGACGTTTTCCATACTTATTTCTCCATTATTTTAGTGAACTCCTCAACTAAATTGCTAACCTTAAATGGTTGTCCCTCCACTCTGTTATATTTGTGGATATTGTCGAGGTCTGCAAATGTACTATTCAAATAGCTTGCAAACATTCCGCTGTTCTGCTCAGCAACAATTACCTTCTTGTACTTTTTCAGTATTTCGTGGCTGTTTTTTGGCAGCGGGTATATGTGTTTGAAGTGAGTGTATGCCACTTTTTTGCCTTTATCCCTTATTCTGAGAACTGCCTCAAACAGGTGCCCGTAAGTTCCTCCCCAACCCACAATCAAGGTGTCGGCATCCTTGTCGCAATATACCTCCTGCTCAGGAATAAAATTAGCAATATTTTCAATTTTCTTTCTTCTGGTATCAACCATAAACTGGTGATTTTCAGGGTTTGAGGAAATGACACCTGTTAGCTTATCCTTCTCAAGTCCGCCGATACGGTGCATAAATTCCGGTGTACCCGGAACACCCCAGTATCTCACAAGCGTTTCTTCATCCCTCATAAATGGTCGCCACTCTTCAGGGCTACCTTTAAAGTTTTTCTGAACATATGGTGGATTTATATCAGGATAATCATCCAGATCGGGAATTCTCCATGCCGATGCACCATTGGCAATGTAGCCATCTGTCAGCAAAATCACAGGAGTCATATGTTCAAGAGCAATTTTTGAAGCCTCATATGCACTGTCGAAGCAATCTGTCGGAGATGCTGCTGCCATTACAACCAGAGGGCTCTCACCATTCCTTCCGTATAAAGCCTGCATAAGATCGGTTTGCTCAGTCTTGGTAGGCATACCGGTCGACGGACCACTTCTCTGAACAT
>CAZYNA010000134.1:0-3315 GCA_964648775.1 uncultured Proteiniphilum sp.
TGATGCATAACCTATTGGAATTACACCATATTCTGCTAATGATTCCATATTTTACTATTTTTTCAGCACAAATATACTAACATTTTACATAGATAATCGACATTTACTCGATTATCTATGTAAATAATGATATAATCACGTACTTGTAAAGCCAACACTAATCCAGACAACTATTATTCCTATTATAGGAGTTTTTTTACTTCTCTATCAATCATATTCCTGATATTTCATAATATCCATGCCTTAAATGTATATTTTAGGATTCAGAGCATAGAATAAAGTGTTTTTACTTGTGTAAGTTTCTGCTGCAACTCTCAAATACGATAAAACATTTATTTTCTTATGTTTTCATTTCTTTTATTATTTGACAAGTTGTATATTTACATCAAATATATTATCCACTATGTCATTCAATGAAAACTCACGTGTGAAAATTCCTGCGCTACTTCATTTGATGAAGTTGGGATACTCATACATACCATTAAAAGATCACAAAAGACGAGGTGACACTAATATCTTTGAAGATATCTTTATTGAAAGTGTTTATAGTATTAATTCTGACGTTTCAAGAGAAGAAATAAAAAGGCTTTTAGATGATATCAGTTTAGAACTGGATTATGAAGATCTTGGTATGAAGTTTTATAGCAGATTAACAGCAACCTCAAGCATAAAATTGATTGATTTTAAGAACTTCAATAATAATAAATTTCATGTTACAACTGAGTTGACATATAAAAATGGCGACGAAGAATTTCGACCAGATATTACTATTTTAATCAATGGAATGCCATTAGCATTTGTAGAAGTTAAAAAGCCCCATAATAAAGAGGGTGTCTTGGCTGAACGACAGCGAATAAACTCCAGGTTTAAACATAAGTATTTTAGAAAATTTGTCAATATAACTCAGTTAATGGTGTTTTCTAATAATATGGAATATGAAGATGGTGTTGTAGAGCCTGCCTTCGGAGTTTTTTATGCAACATCAGCTTATTCAGATCTGAATTTCAACTATTTTAGAGAGGATGTAGAATATCCTGTAAAACAAGAGTTGATACCTCTTTCGGAAGAACAAGAAAACTTTGTTTTAAGAGATAATAACTTGTTGGTTATTAAACATAGTCCAGAATTCAAAATTAATAAAGAACCTTATACACCGACTCATCGTATTCTGACTTCATTGTTTAGCCTAGAGCGATTAGCTTTCTTATTACGTTATGCAATTGCTTACGTTGATGAAGAAGGTGGATTGCAAAAACATATAATGCGTTATCCTCAATTGTTTGCAACTCTGGCTATAGAAGCTAAATTAGAAGAAGGAAAAACCAAAGGCATAATATGGCATACACAGGGATCTGGGAAAACTGCTCTAGCGTATTATAATGTTAAATACCTAACTGATTACTTTCAGAAGAAGCACATTATTCCAAAGTTCTACTTTGTTGTCGATCGTTTGGATTTATTGGATCAAGCCTCCAGAGAATTTACAAAACGTGGACTAAAGGTCAATAAAGTTAAGTCTCGTGACGATTTTATTGATGATTTAAATGTAATTGGTGCGATTCATAATGATAGTGGCCGTCCGGAAATAACAGTAGTAAATATTCAGAAATTCAGTGAAGATTCAAGAGTTGGTGAACAGATTAAATATGATATTAATACTCAGCGTGTTTTCTTTTTAGATGAAGCACATAGAAGCTATAATCCAAAAGGGAATTATTTAGCTAATCTGATTAATTCAGATAAGAACGCAATAAAAATTGCTTTAACCGGCACACCATTACTTCGAGAAGTTGTAAAAGATTACGACTCTAAGCTTTTGTTTGGCAATTATATACATAAGTATTTTTATAACCGCTCTATATCAGATGGCTATACACTTAGGTTGATTCGAGAAGAGATTGAAGGTACCTTCAAGATGGAAATGAAAAAAGTAATGGATGAAATTAAAGTCTTAAAAGGTGACATAAAAACTGCTGACGTTTACTCAAACCGCAAGTTCGCAAGTGGTTTACTTGATTATATAACTAAAGATTTAAAAGAATTCAGAGACTACTGGAATGATGAGACAGTGGGTGGAATGGTTGTTTGTGATTCATCTAAGCAGGCTAGAATGTTGTTTCAGTTATTTGAAGAACGTAATGGTGTACAGGAGATAGAATCTCATAATCTACCTTTAGCTGCAGACCCAGCAGAATCTTATGGTAATCGTAGAAAGGAGAACCTAAAAGCAGCTTTAATTCTACATGATGAAAATGATAAAAGTATTCGAGGAGATTTGATTGAAGCTTTTAAAAATAGTAAGATAGATATTTTATTTGTATACAATATGTTGTTAACCGGATTTGATGCTAAGCGATTAAAGAAATTGTATTTAGCACGTGTAATTCAGGATCATAATTTACTTCAAACATTAACCCGTGTAAATCGTCCGTACAAAAAATATAATTATGGCTATGTAGTTGATTTTGCAGATATATCTTCGGCATTTGATAGAACTAACCAATTGTATTTTAATGAACTTCAAGAGCAATTTGGTGATGAAATTGAATCTTATTCTTATTTGTTTAAGTCGGAAAATGAAATACAAGAAGAGATTAACGAGATACAAGAAATACTTTTCTACTATAATACCACAAATAAAGAAATTTTCTCACAACAAATATCTGAACTAACCGATAGAAAGGAATTATTGAAACTGGTGAGAGCATTACGTTCAGCCAAAGAATTAAAGAGTATAATAGATATAAATGGTTATGAAAATTTGGGAGAGTTAGTTGATTTTAAAGTTCTCAACAGACTACTTATAGAGGCACAAAACCGATTGGATAATCTTAATTTTATAGAAAGTATTGGGAGTGATGCTGAAACAAAAAACTTACTTAACACAGCACTTGAAGATATTGTGTTTGAGTTTATCAAGGTTGGCGAAGAGGAGTTAAAATTAGCAGATGAATATAAAGATCAATTGCGAAAAACAAGAGAAGCGTTACAAGCAAATTTTGATACTGCCGATCCTGTATTTGTATCACTAAGAGAAGAGTTGGAACGCATATTTACTAAGAAAAACTTATCACAAACCACCCAGACAGATATGGTTGACAATATGCAGTTGCTCAAAAATATTTATGATAGAACTAAAGAGTTAAATCGAAAAAATGAATTGATAAAAGCGAAATATCAGAATGACGAAAAATACGCCAGGATTCATAAGCGATTATCAGAAAAAAAATTTCTTTCTACTAAAGAGTTACAACTACACAGAGCATTAATGCAAGTTAAGTATGAAGTAGATGAAAAACTTGGAGGACAGGAAGA
>CAZYNA010000135.1:0-3314 GCA_964648775.1 uncultured Proteiniphilum sp.
AACGACATCAAAAATAAAAGACCTTCAACAAGCTAACAGTTGAAGGTCTTACGCTTTGGGAAGCGTGTAACAGGAAAAAGAAACGAAACCCTTGCGCCCTTTCAGAAACGTTTTTTAGATTTTTTTCTCGGGTCGCTTCCCTTCCCTGATTACTTCGTAAGTTCAGCAAGCTGTGCTTCAAGTTGCTCTTGCGTGCCATAGCGCACGAACTCCGGAACATGGATTGGCTGTAATTTTGTAATGATTCTTTTTTCCCTTGCATACGGTCCATAAAGTTGTTTGAAAGAAAACAGGTCAAAAAGCGCCTGATCGTTAAGTTCTCTTGCAGCCATAAGCCAGCGCCCTTTGTATTGCTCATTGTCTTTTAGCGTAAGCGTGAGCGCATAAATCAAAGAGCGGTCGCTGCCTTGTCCACCATCGAAACGGATTGCCCTTTCCAAAAGGGAATCCACGCCTTCACCGACAAAGCTTGTTTCTGTTTTGCCTTCACCGAACAGCGCTCGAGCCCCATCAGAACGTGGAGTGCGCATTGTCAAAGCGGCTTCGATTCTGTCAACAAGTTCTTGGTCAACCTTGCCACCATTCCAGCGCCAAGGATTCAGGGCAGCGCAAAGCTTCTCTTCTGTTTCTTGCTTCAAAATACGAACCTTTGCCGCTTGCTTATCCCAAGCAAGTGAAGCCCTGTCAAGAATAGCCTTCGCTGTTTCAGCGTCCACGATGAAGCCGCCTTCTACAGGGTCACCGCCGGAAGTATTAGTCCAGACAGGAAGCCCGGAAGGCACGCTGTCTTGTCCGTGCAATTCCCAGAAACAGCGCAAACTGATTGCTTCTAATTCAATTTCCTCACGGTCTATCGGTCCAATTTGCCGCTGCATTTCTCGCCCTGTCGGGTCTTTCGACCAGATTGAGGAATTGAACGTAACAAAAAACCAGTTATAAAATTCCTTTTGCGAATCCACCTGCCGCTTGTGAGCTTCCCAAGCTTCCGCCTTTGCTCTGCGCTCTTTGCTCTCGGCAGTTTTCCCGAACATCATCTGGTGAAAGTTCTGCAAGTCTTCCGCTTCCCGGCGTTTCTTTTCTCGGCGCGCTGCTCCGCCATCGTCCGGAACTTCTCTTGCCCACTGGTTAGCTATTTCCGCACGAGCAAAGAGGTTGCTCATATTGCTGTCTTTGTTTGTCATGATTATTTACTCCTATGCCCAGCGTTCAAGCCAGGCTGATTGTTTGGTTTGATTGTTTGGTTGCGTGAATATCTCAAAGACCAACAGCCACAGCTGCCACTACTGCCACAACCTGAACAGCAGTTCCCGGTCTGAAATAAAAATATCTCTTTAAAGGGGTGTAAAAAGTGAGACTTTGGATTAGAAGCCATAAGAGAACACCTTCCAAGCCATAGCACCGGACAGCGAAGCCCCTGCTGATTGCAGGATAGTAACCGCTTGACTGTGCTTCAAGATTGCTTTGCCCTGCTGTAAGCTGTCGATGTAACGCAAAGGAAACTCGGCTTTTTCTGCGGCTATTACGTCTCTTTTACATAATGCCAACAAAGCCTTGTTCCGCTTTTTCGTTCCGGAACGACTGCTCACTCTTTGGAAATCAGGACTGACTTCTCTTGAATTGGGAAGCTGTTCAATCACAGTTCCCCCACTGGTTACCATAAGCTCCGGCTGTTCATCAATTGAACCGTAAGGCAAAAAACCGCCCCTTTTTTCCTGATGTACGAGGACGTTTGATTGCTGCTTTACCTGTGCTTTTTTTTCTCTATTTTGCTGCGTTCTGCGCTTTACACCTGACACAGCTTCGAGGGTTCGTCTTGAAATAGGCTTTGCCTGCTTGACCACCTTTTCAAGCTGCGCCTGTCCGGACTGGTCTTTGTATATCTTTGCTTCAACTGTGGTTCGGTTTCTCACTTGAAGCAAACGCCCTGCCCAGACTTCCGCCTTCCAAGAAGTGGTCAGCAGTTTTTCTACCGGCATTTCTATCGGACAAGACAAGCGCTGAACCCCTGCCAGCCTTGCACCGTCCAGCCATGAAGCAAGCCTGTAATAAGCAGGGCGCTTACTGCTTCCGCCTTCCGGAATAAGCAAACCCAATTTCAGCGCAGACTTTATCCATCGAAAATAAGTTGATCGCTTTACACCCAAGCCTTCGAGGTAATCCTTGAACGCTCGGACAGGTACAGTTCCGCCAGCCTTGCAAAATCCCTTTCCTAAAATCCAAACACGAAAAGCAGAAACCGAAAGCTGGTTCTGCTCTGCGCTGAAAATTAGGTCGGGATAAATACGCATGGGTTATCCCTGCTTATTCCTTCCTGGAATTGTTGGGAATCGGACATCGTCCGCCAGAATTTCAAGCGGTCGCTGTGGTCGGTAATGAATATTGCCTTCGAGAAGTCTCGCCTGAAGTAGAGCACCGGCGCTGCTCAATTTCATGAAGAAGATGCAGTCCCGAATCCATTCAGAGGGGGTTCGGTATGTTTCCTGCGCTAAATCATTAAGCCATTGCTTTGTCTGGTCATCGCACCTGATTCTGATATAGGTAGGATAGCCTACATATTTTCTTTGTTTTTCTGTCATTGTTAGACCTCCGTCTGTTCTCCCTTTGCAGGGGAAATAAAAAAAACTTTACGTTCCAGCAATCTTTTCTGATTCGTAAAGCCTTTGAGGTCTTGTCCTGTCAGCGTCTTTATGCTATAATCTGACCAGGAAGGACGGCAAAGATACATGAAAAGCGTTGCTGTCATATGAGAGGCTCAAGCTGCTAACTTGTAGCCTCTTTTTTATTCAATTTGTACCCTAATTATAACATGTATTCCCTTTGTCAAGGGCAAAACCAAGAGCAAATCAGGAAAGCTATACAGAAAAAGGCTTAAATTTTTACCCCTCTTAATACACAAAACCAAAGCACCCAGCACCTGAACAAGTTCATCACCTGAACAGGCAGGACAAGCACCTGAATAAGCCCTGATTTTATCCAGTCCGGAACTGTAAAGCAAAAAGCTTACAGTCCTGTTTTCTGTGTCCACGTCAAAAAGGGCTAAATGTAAGCACAAAAGGCTTATTTCGGGACATTCCTAAGTAAGCAGGATATGAACTCTTATTCCTGAATAAAGGGCGATTTTCTGCCTATTTTTTGCCAGAAGGGCAAAGCCAAGAATTCAATCTGCTCTTGCTGTTTCTCAAGCTGTTCTTGTTGCTGTGCAAGCAGTTCCTGTTGTTTTGTGATTTGCTCTTGCTGTCTTGCGTTACTGTCAAGAAGCCCCTGCATAGCGGAAACAAAATCATCAAGGACAAGAAGCTCCGCTCCCTTTCCCT
>CAZYNA010000136.1:0-3278 GCA_964648775.1 uncultured Proteiniphilum sp.
GGATCACTCTAAGAATAAGGCACTTACGAAGATTTTTTGTAGGTGCTTTTTTTCATGGATTCCTACGTATTTCCTATTTTAAGAGTAAAACCTTCATTTTTTTATAATCCTAACTACAGAGAATTTATTGATCTTATCCTTAGATAGAGGTTTTTGAATGCAATGAAATTGAAATAGGGTATAAAACCATTGATTGAAATGTAAGAATAAATAGTATGTTTGGTTATCAATGAAAGAGTTTTTTCTCTGAATTCGGAATATGATAAGTTCAGATTTTTGGAAGAAGGAGATCTCTTAATTTATTATATTTCTTATATTTGTTCCTGATAAATAGATGATAATGAGTATGAAATTATAATAGTCTGACATTTATAATATGAGGAGTGATATTCTCTAAGTATTTGGGGTTAAAATTGTAAAACGATTGAATAAGATGAAAAAAACAATAAAATAGAAGAGAGATTGAAAATTATATGGATAACTTACAGGATTTCATCAATGATACTTCTGTAAGTCAACTTGACCCTCTTATTAAAATGGCTATTATCCATCATCAGTTTGAAAGTATTCACCCTTTTTATGATGGTAACGGAAGAACCGGCCGTATAATCAATGTTCTTTATCTTGTCATAAATGGGTTATTGGATTTACCCATATTATATTTGAGCCGTTATATTATTTCAAATAAATCCGAATATTACAGATCGATACAATCAGTCAGAGAAACAAATGACTGGGAGAGTTGGATTTTATTTATTCTGAAAGGAGTTGAAGAAACAGCAGGACATACAATACAACTTGTAAAAGGGATATCAAAACTTATGCAGGATTATAAGTTTAAAGTGCGGGAATTGCTAAAGAAATCTTATAGCCACGAACTACTTAATAACTTGTTTAGCCATCCTTATACGAAAATTGAGTTTGTGATGGCAGATGTCGGTGTAACACGCCTTACAGCAACTTCTTATTTAGATAAGCTCGTTCAGGCTAAACTATTAGAGAAATTAAAATCGGGTAGATATAACTATTATTTAAACATTCCATTAATTAATCTATTCATGAATAATAGTGCCGATTTAAGGCATAATGATGTTGAGCAAATCGAATCGGTAAATGAGTAGATATGTATAATTTTTTTCTGTTTTTATACATATTGATGATGACGTATATAGAAAACCGCATTTGTCTATACATGTAGATAAATATATATATAGAAATGATGCGATGATTCTACATGAAGATATTCTTGTGACACTATCCCAGTAAGTGTGTAAGTAATAATGTTGGCTGAAAGCTTTTATAGCCTCCTTGATTTACAAACTTTCCAGACTCGTAATTTTTCATATTACATAAAAATTAGAATGAATAGCCTCTTATTCCAAAAATACGCTTAAAATTAGAATAAAGAAGCCATAACTCCAATTTATTCAACATAAATTAGAATAAGAGAGTTTTTATTCTAAGTTACCTTGCTTTCATACACTCCCTCAGGAATGACATCGGGCTCTATTATCTCCTCTTCCCACAAAGATTTAAGTATCTTTGCAGAATATTGGATTAGGTTGTTTTTATTAAATGGAAAATCTGCATACATTTTATTATCTCCTTGATTTAGCCGGTACATTTGCTTTTGCAATTAGTGGAGCCACGGCAGCAAGGGAGAAAGGGCTCGATTTGTTTGGTATCTTCGCAATTGCATTTACAGTTGCTTGTGGAGGGGGGATTGTACGCGATCTCTGCATCGGAGCAATACCTCCGGCAGGGTTATCTACCTGGTATTACCTTGCCACTGCAATGTTTGCTGCTATAATGACAATCAGTTTTTACCCATTAGTCAGGAAAATAAAACGACCGGTTATTCTGTTTGATGCAGCCGGTCTCTCAATTTTTGCTGTAACAGGTTCTCAGAAAGTCTTAGCGTATGGTTTTAACCCGGAGATGGCTATTCTTCTGGGAATTATCACTGCCGTTGGCGGTGGAATGATTCGCGACATTCTGTTAAACAGAATACCCGTTGTTCTGGAAAAAGAGATATATGCATCTGCAGCCTTTTTAGCCGCTTTAATAGTGGTAGTGGGTGATTACTTTAATTGGTTAAACAGCGACTGGATTTCATTGATAGCACTAAGCGTTTGTTTCTCCCTGCGAATGTTTGCTTTAAAATATCATTGGAATTTGCCTGTTTTCACAAAGGGTAAGACAAAATCATAAGTTACAACGCCCTATATAACAGAAATGTAATTGTGTGATATATGCTTAACAAATTTGAACAATCAGATATTAATTGTTGTTCTAATATTCTAAAATAATCAATCTTAATACGTTGGTGCACTTAATATTTATTTAAAACTATATACAATGACTAAGCTTAATTCTTTAATAGTAGTGATGGCTTTAATTCTTGCTATGCTGTGGGTTCCCATACAGGATTCAGACGCTTGTTCAAGAGTTGTTTATAAAGGACCCGAAAACACAATTATTACAGCTCGATCAATGGACTGGAAGGATGAAATAGATCCGAATATCTGGATATTTCCAAGGGGAATTGAGCGATTTGGAAATGTAGGAGATATGTCTCTCAAATGGACCTCAAAATATGGTAGTGTTATAGCCAGCGCCTGGGATATTGCAACAACCGATGGTATCAATGAAAAAGGATTAGTTACCAATTTACTTTGGCTGGTTGAAAGTGAATATCCTGCATTTGACATTAACGGAACTCAGCCCGGTGTAACTATTGCTGCATGGGCACAGTATGTTCTTGATAATTTTGCTACTGTAGAAGAAGCTGTCAATGAGTTAAGTAAAGAGGAGTTTGTTGTAGTTTCTGATTTTATCCCCGGAACGGACAAATTCACTACACTTCATTTGTCTATTTCTGATGCAACGGGCGATAATGCCATTTTTGAATATATAGGAGGTGAATTAAAAATACATCACGATCCATCGTATGTTGTAATGACAAATTCACCTGTCTTCGAAGAACAGCTTGCAATTAATCAATACTGGAAGGGCATACCGGGAACAGTTATGCTGCCCGGTACAAACAGGGCTACAGATCGTTATGTGAGAGCCTCATATTATATCAATGCAATTCCTCAAACAACAGATATTCGCATATCTGTTGCCAGTGTGTTTAGTGTAATCCGGAACTGCTCTGTGCCTTATGGCATATCTTCACCAACAGAACCCAATATTTCTTCTACCCGATGGAGATCTGTAGCCGATCAGAAGAATCTGATGTATTTCTTCGAGACAACTAAAACACCAAATACTTT
>CAZYNA010000137.1:0-3277 GCA_964648775.1 uncultured Proteiniphilum sp.
ACTTTATTTGTCTTAAAATTATAGTCTATTCCTTCATATACCGGTGTGCCAACCAGGTTCTTTATATTGATGGAAAAAAGGCTGGATGCTTTCCGGTGATTTATGCGGTAATTTAATCCCAGATCAGCATAAACCATTGGTGGAAACTGTTCTTCAAATGCTCGTGTTTCATCTTCAACAACTCTTTGCTGCAGCACAGACTCATCCTCAAGTGCAGGTGTATATCGCTCACCGCCAACTACACTCAAACGTACGTTTACATCGAAAACCCGTGTATTGTCTTTAAAGAAAAACTCTTTGCCAAAAAGAGCGTTTGCAGTATAATTGCCATTATATCGTGTGTTATGCCATACGTTATCTCCTCCTTTGTATTTTGAATCGAAAAGTGAGGCTGTAATCAGATAGTAGTAGTTTTTATGAAGAAATCGCTCTAAGGTGATATCAATTCCGGTGTTATAACCCTTTGTATTATTTATCAATAGCCTGTTAAATGCATATTCCTGTTTGAAATTGATTAGTGAGTATGATGAGTTTTCTTCTCCGGGAATGTCATATAAATTCTGGTAATATGCTTCTGCTTTGAAACGGGTGCGGGAATTAATTCTTCGGGGCGACTGTGTAATCCGTACCCAAGACTGATGATGTCGTTGTTACCGGCCGACCATTGCAGGGCTAATCGGGGTTCAACCGAAAATTCTTCGTTTACACTTTGGTAGTTGGCGTTTAATCCGGCGTTTAGAGTGAGAACAGGTGAAATATTGTATCTTATCTGTGCAAATGTTTCGGCAGCATAGGCGTTTCCTTCTTCTTTTACCAGTTTAGTGTATGTGCCGGGAAGATGATTCTGAGATCCTTCCATGTCAAGGTCATAGAATATCTCCTTTAGAACTACACCTGCACGTAAATTCAGCTTAGGGTTAAATCGGTGATTCAGGGTTGAAGAGAGTGAAGCGGTTGCCGATCCGTTCTTTAATGCCATGTCGGGCTGAGGCTGCATATTATCGTCGAGCCTATCTGAAGTGAGATCGCTGATTGTTCCGCCAAATGAAGCTGTACTATGAAGATAGCTGTTACTACCAAGAATAACCTTATGAGTAAGGCCTATACTTCCCATATAAAGGTCCCACATCATATCCACCCTATGATAGTCGAGTTCCCGGTTAGCCGGATCTTCTTCTGCACCTGCAATACTTCTGTCTGCACCTGCAATTGCCCACAACGATAATGTTCCTGCTTTTTTAGTTGGGAAATTGAACTTAAACGACAGGTCCTGATACCTGAACTGCTGATCTGAAGGCAGCAGTTTAAGGTCGCCACGAAACCCCATGCGGGGCATTACCTCTAACGATTATGGAGTTGTTTTGAATATTTCCTACCGAAACACCGGCATAAGCCGATACCAAACGTGCAGGGTCGTTTATACCTCCGGCATATCGTCCGGCTTCTTCAACCGTAAATGATCGGGCACTCACTCTAGCCATAGAGTTTAATGGTCGGTCTTTAATTACATTTGCAGTCACCACCAATTCCTCCATCTCTGCAAGGCTTGGCTTTAATGGCACATTAATATCAGTCTCTTTTCCTGATGTAACCATTATTTCTGCTATAACTATCGGCTCATATCCTATATATGAAACCTGAATGTTAATACGACCAAGAGCTACATCTTCAATAGAGAAGTCTCCATTCACGTCTGTTGTAGCTCCTCTGGCGGGTTGTGATTCCTGAATTAGAATGGTTGCCCCGATATGTGGTTCACGGGTGTCTGCATCGAATACTCTGCCTTTTAAGGTTTGACCGGTTTGTGCTGATAAGCTGAATATTGTGTTAACAGTGACAATTAATAAAATTACTGTGTTAATTGAAAATGATTTCTGTTTCATCATGTTTTATCTTTTTATATTTAACTGACGCAAAGATGAAACAGAAATAGAAGCGAATCGTCCGAACGGGTGAAAGTGGACTAAAAAAAGGTCCGGTCTTTCAGGTCTGCTCTGTTGTGGTTCTGTATGACCTTGTTTAGCAGGTGTTTGTGATTTCAGAAGTATGAGATAGAAAATGATGCTTTTTAATCAATACGATTGTGTTCTTTCATATCTTTCAAGTATTTTGAAGGTGTTTGTCCCTTATGTTTCTTGAAAACCTCATTAAATGATGATTTGGAGTTGAATCCTGAGTCGAATGCAATTCCAAGCAAACTCATATTTTTATTTTCAGGGAGTGATGCACGTTCAATAAATTCGTTTACCCGATATCCGTTCACAAAATCGTAGAAGTTTTTTTCTTCGTACTGATTGATTACTTGCGACAGGTTATTTGGTGATGTGTGAAGCTCATCCGATAAATCGCTCAACGATAATTTTGGTTCCAGATAAGGTTTGTGTGAAACCATAAGCTCTCTAAGTTTATTTTGCAATGTTAATGCATCATTTGTTTTGAGCCCCGATTTTTTATATTCGCCATTCGGTTTTTGCTCTACAATAATGCTGTCGTTGTTCTCATTTTCAGAAAAGATTCCCTGGTATCTTATCCCGAAATATCCCAACAGAAAGATAAATACAATAATTAAGAGGAAAAAGATTAAATCTATATTGAAGCTAAATTCCAATCCGACCCCCTCTTTCAGGGTGTATAAGAATGCTACTGCTCCAACAATTACAGCCAGACCGATGATTAAGAATTTAAGCCATTCCATGCTTATCTTTTCGTGGTATGCAAAGTTTTGAGTTATTAATTTCTGATATTTTCCAATCTTAAGGTATGATAGTACAGAGTATAATATTCCTGAAATTATAAAACATATAAGAGAAATCATCATAATTGATCTGAATTCACTTGCTGTATTTAATTCATCTACCCTGATTTTATCCTCAGCGCTATACCCAAAATAAAAAGGCATCATGCTTATGTATAGTAGAACAAAAGGAATAAAATGCAGGAGGTCTTTTTTGTGGATTTGCTGTTCCTTTCGCAGAGAAACACTTACATACAGATAGAGGAAAGGACCAAACAGCAGCGGAAAGGGGTGAAGTGCACCTACCAGATGCGGGTACTTTTCCCAATACCCCAGATTATACAAATAATAATTGAGAAGATAAATGCCAATAGTAATTAACCACATTGCTAAGACATTGTCGGGCAGGGATTTATTGCGTTTGGTGAACAGCAGCACCGAAAGGAAGAATGATAAAAAAATTCCTATTATAAAGATTGAATTCATTGATTTTCCAACATGAGATTAATCCACAAATATACATTTTTATATTGAGTTAAATGG
>CAZYNA010000138.1:0-3258 GCA_964648775.1 uncultured Proteiniphilum sp.
CAAGAACAGAGCAAGAAAATTGTTGCTATCAGGATGCTTTTATATTTCATCTTAGCTCTCTCTTTTCACTAATAATGACGCTCATCGGGCAACACATGTTCCACTTTGACTTCGCTATCCTCTTGTTATATAGACACCTGAAGTCCCAAGTCTGTTCTAATATTATAAAACAGAACGGAGAACAAGAAACCGGGGATAGTTTGGGGCGGATGTCAACTGAGGAGCGCCAATTGCCCATCGACCATTTCGTAAGCATGATCGGCGAGGTGTTCGATCTCTTCCTTATTATGACTGGTGAAGATGATGGTTTTGCCTTCATTGCGCAAGCCCTGGAGCAGCTTGCGGAATTCTTCCTGCCCGGCAAAGTCCAGCCCATTGACCGGCTCATCAAGCAAAATCAGCTCCGGCTTATCCATCAAAGCCTGGGCAATCCCCAAACGCTGGCGCATTCCGGTGGAATAAGCACTGACAGGCCGGCGGTCATCCGGGTCTAATCCGACTTTGCTAATCATTTCCCGAATCGCTTTTGTATCCGCCAATCCGTTTATTAAGGAAAGAAGATACAGGTTTTCAAAACCGTTTTCCGAAAGCAACAAACCCGAGCTCTCGAAATGTATTCCGGTAGATTGTGGGAATTCTCGGCTTTTTCCGATTTGATCGCCAAAAACTTGCACTTCGCCACTGTCAGCTTTCATCAATCCACATAAAATCCGGACGAAAACGGTTTTGCCACTACCATTTTTGCCACAGATAGCGATAATCTCGCCTTTGTTTGCGCTGAAGCTGACATTTTTGAGCACAGCGTTATTTTTGAAAGTTTTACAAATATTTTTTGCTTGAACAACTTGGTCTGTCATATTTTTTCCTTATTCTTCATCGGTTTTGACCGCAAAATCTTGTTTGCGATAGAAATAGAGACTGAGTGGAATCAAAATTACCAACACGAGCAACCAGTAAATGTAAGGTTGCCAGATCATCCCAATTTCCCGCCCGCCATATGGGGTGAGACTCAGCAAAAGGTTTTGGATTAGCGGAAGTGCTTGCAACCAGGCGGCTTTATGGATCAAGCCATGTGCCAGGCCGATGCTTGAAAGCAAAAACAACTCAACTATTAAATAGCCAATTAACCGCCGGTTGACTATGGTGTTAATTGTGTAAATCATCAAACCCATAGCAAAAAATCCCAGGCTAAGCAAAACAAAAATCATCGCCAGCCCACCGGCGAGGCTCGTCTCATGAGGCAGCCAATGCGGAATATTAACCCAGGTGCCCCCAAAAGCGGTCGTCGCACTCCATTGACTGGCAGGTGGGTAACCGTTTATGATTCCGACAAGATAGAGCCCAAGCATGACAACAAAGACGTAAAAAACTGCACTGAAAAAAAGGTAAAGGATTTGGATAAGCCAATTTTTCTTACGTGAACCGAGCCGGAAAAGAGAAATTTGGCCAAAACCGGTTTCAGGTTGAAGGCTACTGACAAAAATGAGATAAGAATTGGCAATTAAAAGGCTCATCACCCAAGGGTTGCCCAGAGCAATGAAAACAACATCCCAAGCGTTGACCAAATTATCCCCGGTTACTCCCAAGATCAGGGAAAGATCTCCTTGATTGCTCAAAAAGCGTGAAAAGAAAAAGCCGGTTCCAAAAATTATCAAAACCAAAATCAACAGATAAGCTGGTTTAAAACTTCGTTTGAAAAGGCTGTAAAACCGTGCAGGGAACTTACCCGCTTTCAAATTTACCACTTTGGCATTGATGGCTTTTGCTTTTGGTTCCGATTTTGATTTGAAACTTTCGAAAATTGTTTTATTTTCGGTAACCATCTCACGCTTACCCAAGAAAACAAAACCAAGGATCGCTAAGAGAAAAACCAACCCCGGTAGTATGAATAGTTTGGGTATTTCTTGAGGCGTTTGAATTAGCTGAATATCAGAATAGGATTTATTGAGCAAGCTATAACTGGGCGAGAGGAAGTCGGGCAAAATGCGCGTGCGTTCGGCAAAATATTGCAAAACGTTGAAAAGCACCAACGGCAAGCCAAGCGCAAAAAAGCGGTTGTTGACCAACAAACTGGCTGCTAAACCCAAACTGGCAGAACTCGCCCCTATCAAAAAGCACAACCCCAAAACCAACCAAATGAAACCATCCGGCTGATTAAAATAAAGCTCTCGTAAAAATCCAGAATAAGGACGCAAAGCCATTTGGTCAACCGAAGGATGATTCAGCGGGTTGCCGGTTAGCAGGCTGCTGAGCAGGTAAGTCAGCAAGAGCGGCATAACAGCGACAAGTCCGCCGACCAAAGCATTTACCACTGCCTTGGCTTTGAGATACTTGCGATAAGGCGTGCGCGCCAAGACCTGGTTTAGGTAGCCTTGCTTGCGGTCCAAAACGAGCGAATCGGCAAAAGGGAAGGCGGCAATCAACGCCAGCAACTGGGGGTAAAAACTGTCATTATAAATTCCATACCAATTGTCGATAAAAGACCGTTCGTAGGGAACGCGGTCTTGCAAGCCGGTCCAACCAATATAGAGAATGATGGCGGAGAGGAGCAAAAGCAAGCCCAGCCGCTTAGGATTGAGCGCCCGTCTGAATTCCTCGCGCCAGATTGAAGCTTTTCTTTCCATAGTTTTCCTTTAATTTATCCCTTGTTTGGCATATTCTGCCATGACTTTTTCCCTGGCATCGTCATAGAGGGCTTGTATTTCAGCTGGAAGGTTTTCGTAGTATTGATACTTGTATCTACCAAAATCTTCTTCGGTCATTGTGTATTCGCTTTTGGTTCCATTATCATAGATATACTGGTCATATTCATAAAGCCACTCCCCGCTTTGCCAATCATATTTACCCCGGCTAAACTGCTCAATGGTTTTTACATCACCGGATTGCTCTTGTACAACTTGCAGACCAGTCCAATGTCTCTCGATTTGTAAAATTTGACGCTCACCTTCCTGAAAAATCCAGGCTTTTTGATTAAGGATAGGACTGGCAGCATCGTCTGAAATTAAATCCCGGTTAGAGACATCGGTGTTGGTGGATGTATCGAGGTGGGCACTCAAGTAAAAAGAATCAACTTGGAAGAAATACATCGGTAAACTCTTACTGAGATAATAGACTTCATTTCTGGGGAAGTGTTCGATTTCAGAAACAAAAGTGTCGTCTCTCGCTTCATTAATGCTGAAATAAGCGTTTTTGCCATCGTTGAGAAGGATTGATAAAACAGGCAGATCTCCCAATGGATTGGAATAATTAATAACCGAG
>CAZYNA010000139.1:0-3208 GCA_964648775.1 uncultured Proteiniphilum sp.
AAGTTTTTTGCTCTGTTTCATGAATTTTAGATACTGAAACAGGAAGCATGCCAACCTCATGATCAGGTAAATACTTCCTTAGTATATCTGAAGTTATTAATCGCTCCCTTTCAATTATGGATATCTGTTCAGTTATATTTTTAAGCTGACGGACATTTCCGGGCCATCTGTAGTTTTTCAGCAACTCAACTGCATCATCTGTCAGATTAATTGAAGGCATCATATACTTTTCTGCACAATCGCTTGCAAACCTTCTGAAAAGCAGCGGAATATCCCCTTTCCTGTCGCGCAGAGGAGGTATCCTGATTGGAACAGTATTTAAACGGTAATACAGGTCCTCACGAAATCTCCCTTTTTCTACAGCCTTCACCAAATCAAGGTTTGTTGCTGCTACTACACGAACATCGCTCTTCTCAACCTTTGAAGAACCAACTTTTATAAACTCACCACTTTCAAGCACACGAAGTAGTCTTGCCTGAGTTGAAAGCGGAAGTTCACCTGCTTCATCCAGAAAAAGTGTTCCACCATCAGCAACCTCAAAATATCCCTTTCGGGTTCCTGTAGCTCCTGTAAATGAGCCTTTCTCATGTCCAAAAAGTTCAGAGTCTATAGTCCCTTCAGGAATAGAGCCACAGTTAATTGCGAAGTACGGACCATGTTTTCTTTTGCTGTATTGATGAATTATCTGAGGGAAATTCTCCTTGCCTGCACCACTTTCACCTGTAATCAGAACAGACAGATCGGTTGGTGCCACCTGCAAAGCTATATCAATTGCCCGATCCAGCTCAGGGGATGTGCCAATGATCTCAAAACGTTGTTTAACCTGTTGTATTGATTGCTTTGCCATATTTTTCTTTATTGATTATAATAAATCAAAGATAATAATTTATTTGCTTTTTATCCAAAGCATATGTTTTCTCTTTAAGGAATTCTCCTAATCTTTTAGTGTCATCTTTGAATAAATCAATCTCTTCGGGTATTATGGGATCTCCAAACGTAAGTATCATCTCCTTACCTTTTTTGTTGTACAGTTCGTGACATAACCTCATTGTTCTTACCTGCCATCCAAATATTCTGGAAATATAGTAAGACATACTATTTCCCCCCGAAACATGTATCGGTATAACGGGTACATTAAATTTGGAAATTATTTTTAGAACAGCAGGCTGCCATTCTCTGTCTTCAATAACAAAGCGACCTTTCTTGAGCTTGAGATTTGAAATTGCACCTGCAGGAAAAAAACCCATTGGGTGTCCGTCTCTAAGGTGCGCAATGCTTTCTCTTATTCCTGAGTAGGTTACTTCGTTCTTTTCGTTGTCCTTTAATGGGTTAACCGTTATAAAGTTCTCCGACATTGTGTCAATGAGCCCTAATATATAGTTAACCATCATTTTGTAATCACTGAATCTGCTGCCTACTGCTTCAATCAGTGCTATTCCGTCAATATGTCCGTAAGCATGATTTGATATAGTTATAAACGGTGTGTTTTTGAAGTCGTCAAGAACATTTACGTTACGTAATGTGCGTTTGATCTCGAGTTTATCTAAAACATCTTTACAGAAAGCCGGTCCGGTAAGGTGTTTCGACCGAGCATAGATTTCATTGGGAACATCAAGCGCTGCCAGTTTAAATCCAATATCAATGATTTTGTCTCCATACTTTCCCCTAAAAACAGGGTGAAGGTTTCGTAGTTCATCGCGACTTATTAATGTGTCTTTCATTAAACTAAAACATAAATAATAAATCAGAGACTCTTTATCAGACTAATTATTTTCTCACCAATAATATTGGCCTTTTCCTGAGTTGATGCCTCTGAGTAAATTCTGATAATTGGTTCTGTGTTAGATTTTCTAAGGTGAACCCACTTATCGGCAAAATCAATTTTAACTCCATCAATATCAGTAATCCTTTCGTTACTGTATTCTTGTTTAACTCTATCCAGAATTGCATCTGTATCCATGTCGGGAGCCAGATCCACTTTCTGTTTGGCCATATAATAAACCGGATAGTCTTTCTTAAGTTCTGCCGGACTTTTACCTGTTTTAGCCATATATGTAAGAAAAAGTGCAATTCCTGCTAATGCATCTCTGCCGTAATGCGAAGCCGGATATATTACACCACCGTTTCCTTCACCGCCAATAACTGCATCTACTTCCTTCATTCTGGTTACTACATTCACTTCTCCAACTGCCGATGTATAATAGCTGCCTCCTCTTTTCTCGGTAACATCCTTAAGTGCTCTGGTTGAGCTTAGGTTCGAAACAGTATTGCCCGGCGTATGCTGTAAAATATAATCTGCAATTGCCACTAACGTGTACTCTTCACCAAAAGGCTCACCATCTTCACAATAGATTGCAAGCCTGTCCACATCCGGATCAACGGCAAATCCCACATCAGCATCAGACGTTTTAGTCAGAGATGAAAGCTCAGTCAGATTTTCCGGAAGTGGTTCGGGGTTATGAGAGAAATTACCGTGGGGAGCACAATGTAGTTTGAATATCTTTTTTACACCAAGTGCATACAGAAGTTCTGGTATAGCAATTCCGCCAACTGAGTTAACGCAATCTACTGCCACGCTAAAGTTAGCCTTCTCAATAGCCTTTTTATCAACCAGCTCCAGTGCAAGTATCGATTGTATATGTTCCTGTAAGTATTGTTTCTGAGAAATCTTTCCAAGACTATCTACCTCTGAAAATGAAAACGCTTCATCTTCAGCAATAGTAAGTATCTTTCTTCCGTCTTCAGCATTTAAGAACTCGCCGTTACTGTCAAGGAGTTTAAGTGCATTCCACTGCTTTGGGTTATGGCTGGCAGTAATAACAATTCCTCCGGAAGCACCCTCTTTCTTTACTGCGATTTCGGTAGTAGGAGTCGTTGCCAATCCCACATCAATAACATCGCATCCCATGCCAATCAGCGTGCCGGTAATAATCCTATGAACCATTTCGCCTGAAATACGGGCGTCACGACCAACCACAATTGTTGGCTTTTCAGACCGCGTAGAGTCTTTTATAAACGTAGCATAAGCAGCAGTGAATTTAACAATATCCAGAGGAGTTAGGTTGTTGCCTGTATCTCCTCCAATAGTTCCTCTTATTCCGGATATAGATTTAATTAATGTCATGTTGTCCGGCTTAATTAATTTTATTTGCAAATCTATATTCTACATAATCGTAATATGTTGGCTGATACTGAGATCTGTCATTGG
>CAZYNA010000140.1:0-3181 GCA_964648775.1 uncultured Proteiniphilum sp.
CATTATTGCTGCAATGTGATTACCGATTTTGTTGTATTTCTAATTTCTTGTTACACAGACAAAGTCGGAAACTATATACACATAGAGACATTCCCTGGGCAAAATAAAATACGAATAATAAATACTAATTTACCCAGATTTGAGGAAAAATATTTCAACAGTAGCCTTTCTAAGATGCTCACCGTATAATGTTCTGAGCGATAAGTTTGCTACCCATTAACCATCTTTGCAGATTCTTTCCAAAGATAATGTGGAATTGGTTCTTTTAGCTCCCATTCTATTGACATTGGTTTGGAACCTTCATGGGATATATATCTTGTAGGGCCGATAAATACAAATCCTTGTGTCGTTTTATAAGCTGTTTTAGGTGCCTCCCTAATAAATAACAAAATCTCTTTTCCAGTTGATTCTTGCTGGATATAGGATTTTCCAATTGCTGATTCTGGTGATGTTTTGTTTTGCGATTGCCAATGAAATAGTGTTTCATTGATAGCATAATCATCGTACATTGTAGTTGGTGAAAAGTTCTCTTCAGTTTTTTGAAGATTTACAAATAGAGCTTCTGTGTTTAGCTTGTCGTTTTGAGCTATACCTTCTCTGTTTGTAGATTTTTTTTCATAAGTACTCAATCCCATAGCAACAAGAATATGCTCTCTTGTGTATCTTGCATGAATTTTGAGAGGGAATTTATATCTTGGATGTGAATATGGAATTTCTTCAAAATTGATATTATTAATCTTATATTCTAAGATTTCATTCATTTCGGCAACAAAATCTTTATTTTCTCCTATAGATTTAATAGCCTTTTCTAGACTTTCTCCTTGATTAGCTTCTATGTAAAAATCATAATAAAGCATTATATTAAAAAAACGGTTTTCTTCATTTTGTGGAATCTCTTTTATATTGAAGCTGTGTTTTATCAACTCAAGAATATACTGAAAGTATGAATATGACTCTGTAATATCCCATTTATAAGAAAACATACTTTGGTAGCGTTCTACGCTGTTCATATCAATCTCTTGGTTGAATGCTTCTGCTTTTAAGGCGCTAAAAGTATAGTTTTTATAGATGTTGTGGTATTTTAAATTATATATCTCCAGAAAATTAGAAAGCGTTAATTGTTTATCTGTTATACTTTTAAAGTTTCGAATCCTTTTTATCAAGTCATTCTTGCGGACTCGAGTTGCTCTTATAATGTTCTCTAAAATATATTCTTTAGCTTGTTTCTCCAAGACAATTGAACATCCTAATGGTAAATTAGGGAAATCTTTTTCTACTTCTCTTTGAACTGAGGTGTTAGTTTTACCAATTAAGGCTCTAAACCTATTTTCATAATCATACTCATCGCGTGCACGTCCAACGAAATCAAGAACAGTAAGAATATCTTTATTTTCATCTAGACGAAGCCCTCTTCCTAATTGCTGTAAAAAGATAGTAAGACTTTCTGTTGGTCGAAGAAAGAGAACAGTGTCAATACTCGGAATATCAACTCCTTCATTGAAAATATCAACTACAAACAAGTAGTTTATTTCTCTTTTCTTAAACTGGTTAAGAATAACTGTTCTATCGCCACTATTTTTTGAAACCAAATAATTACTTTTTAAGCCTAGCTCGTTAAACTTACTAGACATGAATTTTGCATGATCTTGACTTACGCAAAATCCTATACAATTCACATTGCTAATGTCGTTAGTATATTTATAAATGTTGTTAATTATATCATTTACACGTACATCGTTAGCTGTGTATATATTTGTTAACTCAGAAGTGTCATATTTACCATTACGCCATTGTACATCTCTATAATCAATTGAATCACTTATTCCAAAATATTGAAAAGGGCATAGTAGCTTTTGGTTCAGTGCATCTGGTAAACGTATTTCTGCGGCGAATCGGTGATTGAAATCAACTAATATACTTTTTCCGTCCATCCTCTCGGGAGTAGCAGTTAATCCTAAAAGTATTTTTGGTTGGAAATACTCCATTATTTTTTGGTAAGATGTTGCTTGAGCGTGATGAACTTCGTCGAAAATTATATAATCAAAATAATTATATTTAAAATCCTTTTCTAAATCGAGGTTATAAAGGCTTTGAATAGTTGCAAAAAGAATATTTTTTTGAGAAGGTTTATATCCATCGCCTAACAATTCACCAAAATTCTGATCTTTTAGGACATTTCTAAAAGTACGCATAGCTTGTTGTACAATTTCGATCCGGTGGGCTATAAATAGAAAGTTGCAGTTAGGATTATTTTTAAGATACTGTTTAAAATCGAATGCTGAGATCATAGTCTTGCCTGTCCCTGTTGCTGCTACAATAAGATTTTTATTTGAATTATGGATCGTTCTTTCAACTTTAAGTTTTTCTAAAATCTCCAACTGGAAATGATAAGGCTTCAGGTCAAAAAAGTTGATAACTTTATCTGTTTCACTTTTGGAAAATATGTTTTGTTTCAAGGCGTCTTCTAGCTGATCTATTTGACTTGAATCATATATTTCAAACTCTGGATTATTCCAATAAGATTGAAACGTTTTTTGAAACTTATCAATGATGTGAGGTATTTCTTGAGTTGTTACTTTAACATTCCATTCTAATCCAGTTGTTAGTGCAGAACGTGAAAAATTTGAAGAACCAATATAACCAGTATGATATCCTGTATTTCGATAAAACAAATATGCTTTAGCGTGGAGTCGTTCATTTTTTGTGTTATAAGAAATTTTTATTTCAGTGTTAGGTAGTTTGCTGAGCTCTTGTACCGCTTTAGCGTCTGTGGCACCGACATAAGTTGTTGTGATAACTCTTAATCTTCCTCCATTTTCTATAAAAGCCTTGAAGTCATCAATCAAAATCCTTATGGCAGGCCATTTAATGAAAGAAACAAGTAAGTCAATTCTGTCTGCTGATCTAATTTCTTTTCGTAGTTCGGACTCTAAAGACAGCCCTACATTTCCTCCTGTAAATAATTCACTTTGGGATAGACGTGTAACAGGCATTATTTCACTTAGATGTAACTTTAAATCTCTGTGCTTATTATTTAACTTGTCGAAAACTGCTTCTAAAATATTTCCTTCAAGATCAATAGTATCATCATCAAAAGAATATTCCTCAATTTGACTAGATAAGTATTGCAAAAGATTATTAGATATCTCTAACTGCTTATTAACGAGTAACTCTTTTTTTA
>CAZYNA010000141.1:0-3039 GCA_964648775.1 uncultured Proteiniphilum sp.
TTATTCAATCGCTCCTCCTCTTTCAATTGCTCTTCAAACTCAGCCTTAAGAGCTGTAAACCGTTCTGCGAAGTTGAAATCATCTTCTTCCTCCGGCAGACCGACATAGCGACCGGGAGTAAGCACGTAATCCAACTCTTTTACTCTTTCAATTGGCACGGAAGCACAGAACCCTGCAATATCTTCGTATTTTCCATCAGGGTTACGCCAATTATGATAGGTGCCCGAAATTTTAGCTATATCGTTATCTTCGGGATTCTCTGAACCATTGGATAATTCACGAGTACGGCGGTTTATCAGATGCCCGAGATTACGAGCATCAATAAATAGTATCTCGTCTTTCCGATTTCTAAATTTACCGTTGGAACGATTACGACTTAAAAACCAAAGTGCTGCGGGGATTTGCGTATTGAGAAATAGTTTAGCAGGAAGGTTCACGATGCAGTCTATCAAACCTGCTTCGATCAATTCCTTGCGTATTTCTCCTTCTCCCGAAGTTTTAGATGTTAAAGCTCCTTTTGCTAACACAACACCAGCCTGACCGGTGGGAGATAAATGATGAATAAAATGTTGTAACCAGGCAAAATTGGCATTCCCCGCGGGTGGGGTTCCATATTTCCAACGTCCATCTTTGCGTAGTAAATCTCCTCCCCAGTCACTAACATTAAAAGGAGGGTTTGCTATGATATAATCAGCTTTCAAGTCCTTATGTGCATCATTGAGAAAAGAGCCTTCATTATTCCATTTTACCTGCGAGCTATCAATTCCTCGAATAGCAAGGTTCATCTTGCATAATCGCCAAGTGGTCTGGTTGCTCTCTTGCCCATAGATTGAGATGTCGTTTACCCTACCTTGGTGGTCTTTAACGAATTTTTCCGACTGTACAAACATTCCACCTGAACCACAACACGGATCAAATACTCTACCCTCGTATGGTTCTAGCATTTCGACTAATAATTCCACAACGCTTCGAGGAGTGTAAAACTGTCCTCCTTTTTTCCCTTCAGCAAGTGCAAATTCTCCAAGAAAATACTCGAATACACGACCTAATACATCTGCACTTCGAGCTTTTACATCACCTAACGCTATATTCCCTATCAAGTCTATAAGCTCTCCTAAACTGGTAGGGTCGAGATTCTGACGTGCATATACTTTTGGTAAAACTCCTTTGAGTGAGCTATTTTCTTTCTCAATGGCATCCATAGCTGCATCAACAGTTTTCCCGATTGTCGGTTGTTTTGCCTGGGATTTAAGATAATCCCAACGTGCTTCTTTGGGCACGAAGAACACATTTTCTGCTTTATATTCATCAATATCCTCAGGATCTGCTCCATTCTCCTCTTCGGCTTTCAACTTTGCATATAACTCTTCAAAAGCATCAGAAATGTATTTCAAAAATATTAGTCCTAATGCTATATGTTTGTATTCAGCAGCATCAATATTTTTCCGTAGCTTATCTGCTGTTTTCCATAGTTGTTTTTCTAAGGGTTCCTCCGTTGGAGTTCCGTTTTTCTTCGCCATATAAATTTATTTAAACCTTAAAGTGTTGTTTGCTATTATTTTTTTATAGTAAATACCTCTATTATAATACTTACTATTAAGTTGTTATTGTGAAAAGCAAATATATGAATTTATCTTGATTATTTCAATATAATGTTAATTTATTTCCGGCTAATTACGCTTCAGTAAACTCAAAGATTTATCAGGTACAGCAAACTAATCAAATAGGTTTATATCACCACTGTAATATGTAACAATATGTTTTCGTCTAAAATGTTCATTGGATATATTAAACAACTTGGGTAGCTGCAAGAGTTTTCCAGTATTAGCCTCTTTATGATATAAATTAAGCACTAAAATATACAAAACTCCAACTGAATTAAAATTTCCTGTCTTGTTATTCCCATGTCTTAATAAATATATAAGTGTTAATCTAAAGTTCTGCTCACTCCCCCGCCACTCTAACCAAATACCCAAAAATTTCCAAAAAAGTGTCATCACCGGCCGACACATGTCCTTCGGGGTGGAACTGAACGCCATATACTTTGTGGTTGCCTTCCATCTCAATGGCTTCTATAACTCCGTCTGCGGCATAGGCGGTTGCCTTAAATCCGGGAGCAATATCTTTTATAGCCTGGTGGTGAAATGAGTTAACTGCTACTTTGTCAACTCCCAATTGCTGATGAAGTAGCGAGCCGGGTTCTATCGTTATTGTGTGGGTGCCATAATCTCTTGGTGCACTCTGACTGTGTTTGATATTTCCTTCTACCTGTGATGGAATGTCCTGATAAAGTGTACCTCCAAAGGCGACGTTCATCACTTGCAGTCCGCGGCAGATTGCCAATACGGGCATATCTCTTGCAACTGCCATTCTTATCAATGTGATATCAAATTCATCACGTTCAGGGGCAATTGCTCCCATCGCTCTAATGGGCTCTTCGCCATACCATTTAAGTGGATCAACATCCTCTCCACCTGTCATAATAAGTGCGTCGATTTTATCAAGCATCACCGAAAGCATCTCTTTATCACTAACAATTGGCAACACAACTGGTATACCTCCTGCACGTATTACAGATTCAACGTAGGCTGTTGGAACAGAAGTTGCGGTTCCTCCTCCTGAGGTTGAAGAAAGCCCTATAACGGGCTTATTTTGCGCAAATAACGAAACTGTCATAACCATAGCTAATGCAAGTGATAATTGTTTAACGATTAAGTTTTTCATTTTTATATTTAAATATTGATTCCGGACAACTAAAGTAAGCCTTTGCTAACTTCTATGCAAAAGTTATGTGGAAAAATTCCTCAATTTAATCTATTCCAGTAGCTTCAAAATGACAAGACAGTCTGTACTTTGTTCGGTACCTCCTTATGTTCTCCTTATGTTCTCCTTATATCCTCCTTATGTTTCCCTTATGTTTATATAAGGAGAATATAAGGATAATATATAGAGGATATATACCAATACCGGAGATGGTGAGATGCTTATGCGAGTTTATTCCAGACAAAGTATACTACATATCAACATAGTATATATTAC
>CAZYNA010000142.1:0-2890 GCA_964648775.1 uncultured Proteiniphilum sp.
GTGATGCTAATATACAATTTGCTTCAGCAGAGAGCATAAGAGTAAATGCCAGTGGTGGCAGTGATGTAGAATTAAGTGGTATAAATGCAGAAAGGGTTCGTGTATCTGCCAGCGGTGGATGTGATGTTGAATTATCGGGCAGGACTGATGAGCTTATTGTAAATGCCAGTGGCGGTTGTGATGTATCTGCATCAGACCTTGTAGCAGTTTATGCTGATTTAAACTTCTCGGATGCTGCTGATGGTAAAATTCATGTAAAAGACAGACTTGATATTGAAGTAAATGGAGCATCAGATGTTGTTTGTTACGGAAATCCTAGGGAAGTAAATGAGAGAGTAGGGAGAAGCAGTTCGTTCAGACTCAGATAAAAGGAATACTTGAAATACATATGATTAAACAATATTTTAAACAGTCGTGGCAGCTGATTAAGGAGAATCCTGTATTGAGTACTATCTCTATACTGGGTACAGCGTTGGCTATATGCATGATTATGGTGATGGTGATGTCGCATCAGGTAAAGAATGCTCCTTATCCACCTGAGACTAACCGCAACCGTATGCTTTATGTGAAATGGATGGCAAGCCGTGAAAAAGGCACTACAGGCGGTTCATCCAACGGTCGTATGGGATATGGATTTGCTAAAGCCTGCTTTAAGCCATTGGAAACACCTGAAGCAGTGGCGGTGACAGCATTAATGCCGTCAGCGATGGTTTCAATGCCGGGAAAGGAGGTGGCGGAGAGTTACGAGAAGATGCTTACCGACGAGGACTTCTGGCAAGTATTTGATTTTTCGTTTATCGACGGTAAACCATATTCCAAAGCTGATGTGGATGCCGGGTTACGTAAAGTGGTTATATCTGAAAAGGTGGCAAGGGAAACGTTTGCCTCAACGTCTGTATCGGGACAACGTGTTTTGATTAATTACACAGAGTTTGTTGTCAGCGGTGTTGTGAAGGATGTTTCGGTACTTGCAACTGCAGCTTATTCCCATTTATGGATACCCATTACTACAGAACCCCTTCCTGAATACAGTGATGGGATAAACGGGCAATGCATGGTTTATATATTGGCTAAAAGCAAGAAAGATTTTAGTAAAATAAAAGAAGAGGCCGAGGTGCTTCGTCAGAAGTTCAACGATGCGTCAACTACCTACGAAGCATTCTACCACAACCAGCCGGACAATCACTTTGTTTATATTCATCGTAAATGGCCAAATGTTGAACCTGATATGAAGGCTATTATACGTCAGTCTTCTATTGTGTTAATACTATTGCTGGTTGTTCCTGCAATTAATCTTTCGGGTATGACCGGCTCACGAATGAGAAAAAGGTTGTCAGAACTGGGTGTGCGACGAGCGTTTGGTGCTACAAGAGGTAACTTGCTTTCGCAAGTGATGTGGGAGAGCTTGCTCCAATCGTTGTTAGGCGGCATATTAGGATTGATATTATCGTATGGAGCAGCGTATGCCCTTAAAGGAGTTATATACGAAAATAGTGATATGGCATACCGTTTGGGTGACGTGGCTCTTAACCCTGGTTCACTACTCAGCCCGGTTATATTTCTCTATGCCTTTTTGTTCTGCGTGCTACTCAACGTGCTATCCACGTTCATTCCCGCGCATAACATATCTCGCAAGCCCATCGTGGAATCTATTCACTCTAAATAAATCACAGTATGATAAAACATATTCTCACTATTATAAAGAACGAACGCAAGCAAAATATTGCTTTATGGATAGAGTTGCTTATCGTCTCGGTTTTCCTTTGGTATATTGTCGATGACGTGCATGTTACGTTATATAATTACAACAGGCCATTAGGGTTTGATACCGAGCACACGTACATTATGCAGCTGGGTACATTAAATGAAAGCAGTCATGAATATATTAAAGATATATCTGACGAAACCGCGGTAGGCTATATACGTACAGCATTGGAGCGAATAGAGCAGAATCCGATGATTGAAGCAGCCAGCATATCGCAAAACTCCAGTCCCCATATTGGAAGCAACAACTCGTCTACTTTATACCGGGATACAATCCAAACAAGATACAGCGTGTTAAATCGAACGGTAACCCCCAACTTCTTCAAGGTATTCCAATATAGATCGACAAATGGTAGTACCGATGAGCTGGTGCAAGCGTTGGAACGCGGTGAACTGGTCTTGTCAATTGATGTTGCAAACGAGCTATTTACCGGCAATGAATCGCCCATGGGTAAACAAGTCTCCTTTTCCAAAAGTGATTCAGCTAATTTGTACCGCGTAGGTGCCATTTCAGATATCGTCCGATACGACAATTTCTCCAACTGGAATTCCTATTTCGCTCGACAGATGGATAACGAATTTCTGAAAATGTTCAGGGGAGAATGGGTCAGCAGTTTAGAGTTTTGTGTTCGTGTAAAGCCTGAGCGGGATTATGATTTTATTCGTCGTTTCAGAGAAGATATGACTCAGCAGCTACGCATTGGGAATTACTACCTGGGAGATATACAGTCGATTCCCGTAAACAAGGCGGCATATCAGAAAGATGATGTCAACGATTTGAAGATGCGAATGTTTGTGGTTCTTTTCCTTCTTGTGAATATCTTCCTCGGGGTTACCGGTATATTCTGGTTCAGGACACAGCACAGGCGCAGTGAAATAGGGTTGAGAATTTCTCTTGGAGACACGCCTGAGCAGGTTTTAATGAAATACTATGCTGAGGGTTTGCTTTTGCTTACGGCTGCAATAATTCCGTCAATGATTGTAATTTATATTCTTGGAAATCAGGAAATACTAAATTATTACTTTATGAAGTTCACTTTCTCAAGATATATTATAGGTTTTGCAATAACTTACATTCTCCTGGCAGTAATGATTATTCTTGGAATTTGGCTCCCGGCACGCAAAG
>CAZYNA010000143.1:0-2853 GCA_964648775.1 uncultured Proteiniphilum sp.
TCTATTACTGTAAACTGGTTACATACAACAAAATCATTATTCAATGGATCTTTAAAGTCGATCAGCCACACCAAATCACCACGTTCATTACCATCCTTCTGGTAGCTCACGTTAACACCCTCAGTCAGATAGCGGTGGAAAGTCTCGTTATTTGCAATCAACTCTGGTGATGCAATTCGCTGAATCTCCCTGATAGCCTCTTCCTGCTGCTCAATCGGGATATCCGGGTTGATTCGCCTGACTGCACGACGAAGCCGGTTAATCAATAAAACCTGCTCGTAACTCTCACGCTCTGGAGTTTCCCCATCGGGTGCTATATCCGGAGCATAGATGTATTCATAGTCTTGCTTCTCCAGCAACTCTATGGCAAACTCCTCTATATGAGATTCGGTAATTCGGGTCATTTTAGGCAACTAGTTTTTGCAACATATCAGATTGGTGACGTTGTTCCCAAAGAATATACGTAGCTCCTTTGCTTTCCAACGCTTCCAGATACTCTTGTTTTATTTCTTTATCAATATTATTTACAATAGCTAACCCTTTCAATTCTTTTCCCGAAATCTTTTCTCGAACAGGTTTAATATCTTCCCAACCAAAAAGAAAGTTTGGCACATTGATTCTATTCAAAGAATTAAAAGACTTTATGACTAATTCATTTTGCCGACCTGCAATTTGAAAGTCGAACGTAAAATCGATTCCGGTAGTTCCCTTCGCAATAAACTGAGGAGTATAAATAATATTCTGTTCATCCAAATATGCTTTTACATCTTCCGAAAATAAAGAAGAAACTGTATGCTTTGCCATCATTGCCATATCGGAAATCTCAGATATCGCACAAATTAGATTATGTTTTTTTTGATTAAAATCTTTTTCAGTGCCAATCACTTGTAGCTCGTTATCGTTAATCGTTATATCATAATTCAAGAAAATCATTTCAAGCCACTCCTTACGTTTTGGTGAGCGAGATATAGAAACTCCAGCAAGTTCAAGATTAGCCAATGTCACTCCATCATCAGACAAAATAATTTTACCATCTTCCATTTTCACGTAAATTTCAATATTGTCATTGAATAGACCGAGAAATGGTGTGGTAATGGCACTCCAACCAGTTTGTTCATCTTTTGTTACAATGGTTTTTTCACGCAACCATTTATAATACTCTTGTATGCTATTATCTATCCAATTCATAGAAGTAATGTATTTACAATTATTTCTGTTTCAACATTTACAGTTTTTGCAAACAGTTTGATCACATTTGCAAATGTAGTATTAAAATCGGCACCGCCGTTTAATTCCTTAATCTCAAATCTGTCTATAGTTAACGGAATAGCCCAAACGAGGGAATTATAACCCTGAACATGGTAGTGAATATGATGATCGTCTTTAGAAAAATGTTTTCCTACATAAGGATGAAATTTTTCAGGTAGAAACTCTGTAACAACTTCCGGATTTTTATGTCCACTGTTGTAGTCAACACGTAGTAATCCTATTTTACTATCATTATCCTGACAGTGAAAGCTTACTCGTATGCTGTTTTTTTTGCTTTGCGTTACTTCCCACAAAAAAGTAAACTCATCGTCTTTCTCAGATATCAATTCGAAGCGAGCATTATATGGAAATGTTTGGTCTATTGTTAGTTTGTCCAAAAGTTTCTCATCTACAACTATTTTCTTAGGTAGATTTAATAAGTACTCAGCTTGTTCGTTTGTTATCTTCATTTTATATTCTGATCAATTATTTGTTATTACATTTCTACCCTTACTTCTCCACTCATTAATTTTGGCAATAAAGTATCTCGCAATTTAGTGAGAGTTTGAATTTGTTTAGAGTTTTCAATCAGTTTATCTATAATTGGATTAAAATGGCAAGCCATATTTTCTATTTCTTCTTTAGTAGGCACAACCACCATTGCATCATCTAAGTCTCCTCGTTTAATATGCCCCATTGTTGTGGCATGTGCCTTAGCTATGGCGATAAACTGACCTAGATGATATTTGCTCCATAAATAGTAAAACCATTTTGGATACTTATCCGAAGTCACCTTGAATAAATGCTGATTGAGAATACAGTTGTCTCCGTTCCATATCTTAACCATTAATGACGCAGACCATGAAAAAATAACATCACCGTTTTCAACTATATATTTCTCATCTACTTCAGTAGTACACCAATCACAATCTTTTGAAATTCCATTCCGCAGTTCCTTGATTTTTAAAACTGGAAGTTTATCAATTTCATTTTTCGGTGGATATTTCTGACAAGCTAATCCATTTAAAAAAGCTGCAATCGAACTTAATGACTTCTCCTCCCAATCATCATCTGCTTCTTCTACAAACCATTGCCTGAAAAGTGTTTCAGCCATTTTTTCGAGAGTGACATTCTGGCGGTGAAGCAAGTCTATTTTATCGTCTAAACTACTAAGGACTGAGGCTATAGCTTGTTGTTCAGAAATAGGTGGAAGAATAATTTCATGCTCATGAACATGATTTCTATTTAAAGATGGAACAGCACTGCCTGTATTAAATAGTGTAAAATCAATAGTTTTTAAATAATAATACAAAAATATTTCGTCGTTTCCTTTAAAATCCTTTACATATAACACAGTATTATGTGCCCAAAAAGAATGTTTATAATAATGAGGCGTTCCTATATTTCCACTCCTGCCTATCGTTAAACCAGGTCCCAATGTTGTATAAGTGTTATGATATCCTATCACACCATTAGACCCAGCAACAGGAAAACCCCCTTCAATCATTTTTGATTTTGGTAGATCATGCCCTCTTTGGAAAGTTAAAACATCCCCTAATTTATATTCCTTCCACTCACTCATTTGTCACCCTTCTTTTTCGGATT
>CAZYNA010000144.1:0-2775 GCA_964648775.1 uncultured Proteiniphilum sp.
ATATATTGTCACTTACTTCACCAATGCATTATGAAATGAATGGAACGGCTATAGAGCTTTACTACAAAAATTAATATGTGATTTTAAGTTAAAAAAACATTGCTAATTTACTCCTGTTTTGACAATACTAATTCAGTCATCTTAAAGCCATGAGCTAGTGTTTTGAATCCTACTTTATATAAAACCATTGTGTTAAATAATATTAATACATCTTAATGCGTTAGAGCTTTCTTTACTTATCATTGTACTTATTATAAGTTACCGCTTCAATCTTTAAATTATTTGCAAATAATTTAAGTTTAAAGTTAGGTTACAATAACATAATATTATACCCATAAAACAAAAAATGAATGAAAATTAAACTGTTTTTATTGCCACTATTATTGTGGATTTTCGTGCAGTATGCAATTCCGCAAATTACGGTAAATGTAACGAACAAATCAGTGCGTGAAACACTGAAAGAGATTGAGAAGAACAGCGACTATAGGTTTTTCTATAATGAATCGCTTATCGGACTGGAAACACTAACCAGTTTGAGTGCCAATGATACTAATATAGAGATGGCTATGCAACAAGTATTGGAAGGTACGGATATTGATTACAGGATTGAAGAGAATAATTTGATAGTATTGATGAAGAAGACACCTACTGCCACTTCTAATCAGAATGTAAGCCAGCAAACAGGTAGAACTGTTAGAGGTCAGGTTACAGATCCTTCGGGAGAACCGGTAATTGGAGCAACTATTTTACTTACTAATGACCCTTCAATAGGTACTGTTACTGATTTTGATGGCTATTTTTCTATAGATGTGACGGGCAATCCGATATTGCAAATCTCTTATATCGGGTATCAGTCACAAGAAGTATCAACTCAGGGACAAAATGTAATTAATGTTGTACTATCAGAAGACACACAACAACTTGATGAGTTAGTAGTAGTAGGATATATGGTTCAGAGAAGAGAAAGCCTGACCGGCTCACTACAATCCATTGCAAGTGATAAACTCAAAGATATTACTACACCTTCAGTGGAAAATATGCTTAACTCAAAAGCACCTGGAGTTTATGTCGCACCAGGTTCAGGGCAGCCTGGATCTGTAGGCTCAATTGTTATTAGAGGTAAATCTACTGTCAATGGAAGCACTGATCCACTTTGGGTAATAGATGGAGTTATTGTTGGGAGCAGCTCAGGTTCACTAAATCCTGAAGATATAGAGACAATGACAATTCTTAAAGATGCTGCATCAACAGCAATATATGGATCTCAGGGAGCAAATGGAGTTATTGTAGTAACAACAAAGAATCCTAATTTAGGAAAACTATCAGTAAACCTATCAGCTAAAACAGGTGTTAGTAATTTGTATAAGGGAAACCTTCAAGTTATGAATGGTGCTGAACTTTACGACTATTATTCTTCTTTCACCAATCAGGAAGCTATCGTTTTCCCGCGCTGGAACAATGATTTAAGAAGCAGTAACTTCGACTGGTGGGATCTTGCATCTCAAACCGGTATTGTACAGGATTACAATATTTCATTATCCGGAGGTACAGAACAACTTCGCTCATTTGTGTCTGTTGGTGTGTATGATGAGACAGGAGCGGTTAAAGGGTACGATTACCGTAGATATAATTTGTTATATAAAACTGACTACAGGCCTAATGACTGGTTGACAATAAAACCGTTTATTTCAGGTTCGCGTCGTGATATTGATAACAGACAGTACTCAGTATCGGCTATGTATTCTGCACTTCCATGGGATAACCCATATGATGTCGATGGTAATATAGTAGAACACTACTCTGACAGTTGGGTAAATAGCAATAGTACAAACTATGTGTATGATTTGCAATGGAACAAAAGTAACTCTACTACCTATGAGTTTATGGGTAACTTTGATTTTGATATTAAATTTACTGATTGGTTAACTTTTTCTTCAGTTAATAATATTAAGTATCAGGATTATAATACAAAATCATATACCGACCCCCGTTCTTCATCAGGTCTGGGTGTTGACGGACGTATTTCTGAGTATCGTTCTGAAATGACTAGAATGTATACAAACCAATTGCTTCGATTCAATAAACTTATAGGTAAGCATTCTATGAATGCATTATTGGCTTATGAGTACAACGACTATACTTTAAGTACGTTAGAAGCAAGAGGTACAGGCTTTGTTCCGGGTTTTGAAATTCTTGATGTAACAGCCAGGCCAGAGTATGCAAAGGGTGGAATTAGCGAATGGGCTGTTCAGTCGGTATTCAGTAATTTCAATTACTCATTTGATAATCGTTACCTGGCTCAGCTTTCTATTCGACGCGATGGTGCATCCAATTTTGGTGATAATGCAAAATATGGAACCTTCTTCTCAATTAGTGGTGGTTGGAATATCCATAATGAAGAGTTTTTCCATAATGATGTTTTCAATCAACTAAAATTAAGAGCATCTTACGGCTCAGTAGGTAACAGACCTTCTTCTCTTTATCCTCAGTACGATTTATATGCTGTATCTTCAACTGTAAGTTACAACGGAGAATCCGGAGCTCTGATATCGCAAATAGGTAATCGTGATCTTACTTGGGAGAAATCCTTTACAACTGGTATAGGTGTTGACGTTTCTGTTTTTGAGAGATTTAGACTAACACTAGACTATTACGACAAGAATACCAGTGATCTTCTTTATCAAGTGCCGGTACCGGGTGTTACTGGCGTAACATCTGTCTGGAGAAATATTGGAGCAGTAAGGAACAAAGGTTTCGAAGCAATTGTAGGTGTTG
>CAZYNA010000145.1:0-2718 GCA_964648775.1 uncultured Proteiniphilum sp.
GCGAAGAGGAGTTAAAATTAGCAGATGAATATAAAGATCAATTGCGAAAAACAAGGGAAGCGTTACAAGCAAATTTTGATACTGCCGATCCTGTATTTGTATCTCTGAGAGAAGAGTTGGAACGCATATTTACTAAGAAAAACTTATCACAAACTACCCAGACAGATATGGTGGACAATATGCAATTGCTCAAAAGTATTTATGATAGAACTAAAGAGTTAAATCGAAAAAATGAATTAATAAAAGCGAAATATCAGAATGACGAAAAATACGCTAGAATTCATAAGCGATTGTCAGAAAAAAAACTTCTATCTACTAAAGAGTTGCAACTACACAGAGCATTAATGCAAGTAAAGTTTGAAGTAGATGGAAAACTTGGAGGGCAGGAAGATATTTTAAGAAATGAAGCATGGTTTGATCGCTATTTAACCAGATTAGTTTCACAAGAATTTGTCTTGAAAGAGAAAATTGAATTAGACGCCTCCACACGTCAATATATAAGTAATTTAATAGGAAAAGAGTACTTTCAATTATATGAAAGCGCATAATTATATGACACAAGATATAACATACAAAACTAAAACAAAACAGCTGATAGATAGCTTGAAAAGCGTTTGTGCTAATTACGGTCTAGGCAATGATGGGAATGAATTTAAAATCATAACTCAGGTTTTTTTATATAAATTTTTAAATGATAAGTTCCGTTTTGAAGTTAAAAAATTACGACCGGAACTAATTGCTAATAACGAGTTCTTTAAGAACTTAGAAGCTCTTCCCGAAGAGGAGTATAGCTTGCTGATGGATTTGCTGGATGAGAACGTTCCGAGGTTGAAGACACACCAATTGATTTCTCATTTATACAATACTCAAAATGAATCTGATTTTGCTAAGACATTTGATGACACGTTGCGAGATATAAGTATAGAAAATGCTGATGTGTTTTCCATCAAATCCAGTTCGGGAGCAAAAGATAGGTTATTTGACGAATTGAGTGTATTTATTGATGACCCTTCACAACGAGATGATTTTTGCAGAGCATTAATAAACAAATTATTCGAATTCAGTTTTGAGGAAAGTTTCGAAAATTATTTCACTGAAAAGTACGATTTTTTCAAAGATATTTTTGAATACTTAATTAAGGATTATAACTCCGACTCAGGCGGTAAATATGCTGAATATTATACGCCTAATGCAGTTGCCCGTATCATAGCTGATATTTTGGTTGAAGGTGATGTGAGTAAAGCACGGTGCTACGACCCTAGTGTTGGTTCCGGCTCATTATTAATGTCTTTAGCACATAATATAGGCGAGGACAAATGCACAATATACTCTGAAGATATTTCTCAGAAGTCGAGTATTATGTTGCGTTTGAACTTGATATTAAATAATCTAACGCACAGTATCCCTAATGTTATTAAAACCAATACAATTTCCCAACCATATTACTTAGACAAAATTAAGTTCGACTATATCGTTTCCAATCCTCCTTTTAAGTTAGACTTTTCTGACTATAGGGATGATTTGGAAACTGATCGGTTCAAGGAGCGTTATTTTGCAGGTATTCCAAATATACCTAAAACTAAAAAAGAGTCCATGTCAATTTATCTGTTGTTTATTCAGCACATAATGTATAGTTTGAATGATAATGGTAAAGCTGCAGTTGTAGTTCCAACTGGATTTATAACTGCACAAAGTGGTATAGAGAAAAAGATCCGTACCAGGCTAATAGATAGAGGTTGGCTTCGTGGTGTAGTTAGTATGCCAAGTAATATCTTTGCTAATACCGGAACAAATGTATCTGTAATATTTATAGACAAAAAATCAGGTAAGGACCAAATCGTTCTTATGGATGCCAGTAAACTGGGCGAAACTGTGAAAGATGGTAAGAACCAACGTACAGTACTAACACGCGAAGAGGAAGCAAAAATTGTAAATACATTCCATGATAAGAAACCAGTTGAAGATCTAAGTGTAGTAGTAACTGCAGAAGATATAAAAGCTAAAAACTATAGTTTTTCAGCAGGGCAATATTTTGAAATTAAGATTGAGTATATTGAAATTACTCCTGAAGAGTTTGCAGAAAAAATGCAATATTTCGAAAATAGACTGAAAGAGCTTAATGATGAGGGACGAAAGCTTGATGAGCAGATTATGGAGAATTTTAAGAGGTTGAAGTATGATTAAAAGAAAGTGTCTTAAAAATTTCGCAGAATATTCAAATGATAGTATCTCATTGAACGAAGTATCTATAGATAATTATATCTCTACTGATAATATTCTACCAAATAAAGCAGGGATTGCTGTAGCAAAAAAATTACCAGAGTATGTGAGTAATATTCCAAAATATAATAAAAATGAGACTCTAATATCAAATATTAGACCTTACTTAAAGAAAATATGGTATGCAAAAAATGATGGTGGGTGTTCTTCTGATATTTTAGTTATTAGAACTAAAGAAGGCAATGATCCTATGTTTATTTACTACAATTTGTTTTTAGACTCATTTTTTGATCATATGATGGCAGGCTCTAAAGGAACTAAAATGCCACGTGGAGACAAAAAACAAATTCTAGAATTTAAATTACCTGTTTTTGATAGAGTTTATCAAGAAAAATTGACTTCAATACTTTCAGTTATAGATGATCAAATTGAACTTAATCATGAGATAAATGATAATTTAGAGAGCATGGCAAAGATGTTGTATGATTTTATTTTCTT
>CAZYNA010000146.1:0-2563 GCA_964648775.1 uncultured Proteiniphilum sp.
ACAAATAAGTTAAAAATTGAAGTGTGGACAGATATTATGTGTCCTTACTGCTATATAGGCAAAAAGTTTTACGAAAAAGCATTATCTCAATTTGATCATGCCGATGAAATTGAACTGGAATGGAAGGCTTTTCAACTCAATAAAGATCTGCCCGATAAGGGTAACGGAATTCCTGTAAAGGAATACCTTGTACAACAGGTTGGATATCCCGAAGAGGGGATAAATAGCATGTATGACAACCTCAGAAAACTATCTGAAGAAGCGGGAGTATCTTTTAATCTTCAAAATGCAATTGCTGCGAATACCCGCGATGCGCATAGGTTAATTAAACTGGCTGCAACAAAAGGTTTAGACTCAATTGTACTGGATAAGCTCTCAAAAGCATATTTCGAAGAAGCAAAAGATTACAGTGATATAGATCTGCTGGTAAGTATCGGAGTTGAATCGGGACTTGATAAGGATGAGATTCTTAACATGCTCAACAGCGATGAATATTTATATGATATAAAACAGGATATGCAGGAAGCTGCAAATCTCGGTTTCGATACAGTTCCAACTTTCCTTATGGACAAGCGACAAGCTATTGTTGGCTCCGAGCCTATTTCACTATTCGTTGATGTACTGAATAAAACGTACAACGCCTGGAAAAACCGCAATGCTGAAGTTGCCAAACCCGAAGTTATAAAAGGAAAATCATGTGCAGCCGACGGAACATGTGAGATTTAATTCCTGTAATTTGCTAACTTTGTTTTTTGAAAATAAAGAAGTAACAGATGGAATTTTTAAGAATTGAACCTGACGACAAGTACCGCTGGAAAAAAGTACAGGACTTATATGAGAATAGTTTTCCTTTAGCAGAAATTAGAAAGGAATATGACCATTTGCGTGCATGTGAAGATGCACGCTTTTTTCCTTTATCGGCATGGGAAGGAAGCGAACTGGTGGGACTAATGTTTTTCTGGGAGTGGAACTCATACCGATATCTTGAGCATCTTGCCGTTAACCCCGATATGCGTGGAGGCGGATATGGCTCTCAATTATTAAGGTATTTACGCGACTCTGATCATACAACAATTCTGGAGATTGATCCTCTTAGCAATGAGCTGTCGTTAAGGCGACTGCAATTCTACGAAAGATCAGGATATACACTAACGCCTTTCAGATTTGTTCATCTGCCATATCGTATAGACGGTAAAGAGGAGGAACTTCTAATATTAAGCTATCCAAAAATGTTAACTAAAGAGCAGCACAATGATTTTCTTAAATTTGTTAATGAGGAGGTAATCATGTATTGCGAAGGCTATCCGTTTGAGTCTAAAGAATAGTTCTCATAACCCGAAGAGTTTGCGTCACCATAACACTCTCTCTCTTTGATTTTGAGTGTATAGGGTAAACAATAACAACAACCCGGCTTCCATCCTCTTCGCCATCCTTATACATTCTAAGATAGCCTCCCAGACCCCATGAAGCCATTCTTGAGTCGGTTCTGAACTTTAAGACTTCATTCTGCCTGTCGGAATAAGAGATGATCCACTGCCTGTCAACCCGCTGCAACACCTCATCAAACGGAAATTTTGTATTTCCCTTAAAGGTGAATGTCATTTTTTTCTGTCCCGTAAAATCAGGTGGGTCAATATTGTCCGATTCCATATAATTCAGTCGCTTTGAAAACAACAATGTTAGTATTCCCGGCGGAATCATTCCCACAATAAAAAATACTAATGCAGCCTGCCAAATTACCACATTCATACACCAAAGTAATTGCACAACAACAATTACCCCAACATAAAATACAAGGAAAATTGAAACCCAATAGCAATATAGACGAAAAGTAAAACTCATGTCATCAAATCAACTTTCTGGTTATTAATTTATTAAAGAGCCCGAATACTAACGAACCTGTGGAATTACAAGCTCCTCCGTTATTTTTATCCGGGAGAAGCCCATATCCTCCAGCATTGTAGTCAGGACCAACTTTGCCTGCTCAGTAGCATCAGCTAAAATACCTTGATTAATAGCATCATTTATCATTACATTCTTCTCCCTGATGAGTGCCTCGTTATAGTCGGAAATCTTTATAGGATTAAACGCATTTTCACTTTCGTTGTAGACTTCAACCGACTTCTCATCAATTACCGTATCAAAAATTGTTGGTTTAGGTATTGAAACATGAACTGACGAATCATTCTCAACAGTCACTTTAATCCTGCTAAAATCTACTCCCGCTTTGAGGTATCCATTATACTTCAAGAGAAAATACTTGTCGGTAAGCGGTATATTTATATTCAGGAACTTCATATAATCCTTATAACCAATCACACCGGTATAGTTGTGCTTAACCAAAGCCAACTCCTGTATATGAGTAATCTTGTTCATTACCATTGAACTATCATACTCCACTACCCTCTCACGCGTTCTGTTGGCAGCCAGCAGCAGAACTGCCAGAATAACAGTTGTCAGGAAAAAGAAAAGTGTAGGAATTGATATTTTTCTCATATAACTATCACATTAGTATTGAATATGTTTCTCTATTACAAACACAAAAATAGTGATAAAGTTGTGA
>CAZYNA010000147.1:0-2550 GCA_964648775.1 uncultured Proteiniphilum sp.
TGCTTCAGCTGATACTTTATCCAGCAGTTTTTCATCAATTTTCATAACAAGTATTGTTGTAAATAAACCTAGTAAACTACCCCTTTTTTTAGGATAATATTTGCATATTGTGCCGTTTCACCCGTTGCAACAACAGCATATGATTTCTTTGCTCTTTCATAAAAAGCGAACCGTTCAAGGTAATCAATACTATAAGATTCACCAGATTTATTTAAGATATGCTTATAATCTTCCCAAATAACAGGTATATAACTATCACCCTTAACCACTTCCATAAAAACAACCTGATGATCAACATATGTATCAAGTGGAAACAGTTCAAGAACAGCCTTCAAAACATCTTTACCTGACAATCCGTCGGCACGAATCACATTCTCAGAAACCGAGTGAACAGGAAAGTTTGCATCAGCAATTACAATTTCATCTCCATGTCCCATCTCCATTAAGGTTTTAACCAAATCAGGAGAAAGTATTTTAGGTATTCCTTTAAGCATAAATTTATAGATTTACGTAATAAAGCGAAGATAGTCTAAATTATATAATTTACGATCTTGAAACCTGAAAACCTTTATTAGATAAGTCCATTTCCACAAAGCGAGCCTTATCGTTCGGTCGGTTTTCCTCCAGCACCTTACGAATCTTAACCACCGCCTCCTGATCCTTAGCAATCATATAAAGATATCCACCACCACCAGCACCCGGCAACTTATAACCCAGCGTGTAATCTTTAATCAAATCAATAATACGCTCCACCTCAGGTGGGTTTGTACCACTATCAATCAACTTCTTCTGCTCCCAGGTCTTCAAAACCAAACGTCCATATCTGTCAAAATCTCCTTTTTGAATACATTCAGCCATATCAAGAGCATGAATCTTCATCTCATGCAAAATAGATAAATGCTTATCCGAATTTAGAAACATACCCCTCACAATTTCTCCCAGAATATTCTTAGCAACCCGAGTCAAGCCGGTATAGTACAACAAATGACATGAAGAATACATCGGATCAGTAAACATATAATCAGGCAACCAGCTAATCTGAGGCTTTTGAATAAATCCACGGTCCGACTCCAATAACTTCACGCCATGAAAGATACCCCCCTGCTGATCCTGCCATCCACCACCACTCGTCAGCAGCTGCTCAAGCACCAAAGTCTCATTACAAATATCCTGTTTACTCCATTCTAAACCACAAAAATCATTCAGCGCACCCAATACCGTCGAAGCCAAAATAGAACTCGTACCCAGTCCCGACCCCGCCGGAATAGCTGCCAATAAAGTCAGTTCGACACCACCACCAAACTCCTTAAGCTGTTCCTCGAGCGAAGCAAAAGACTCAGCAGCAAACTCCGGTAAAAAACCACACAACCCCAATGCAGCCTTAGGGATTGAAAAAGGAGAACCAAGTTTTCTATAATCCCTCAACTCTTCAAATGTTTCCACAATCTCAGTTGCACCCATATCAATAGAGCGCAACACAATATGATGCTCTCTGCACGGCTTCACATATACCTGCAAAGGAGGCTGCCCATTCAGCTCAATGGCAATATTAACAACATTTCCGCCTTCATAAAGAGAAAAAGGAGGAGTATCAGTCCATCCCCCTGCCAAATCAATTCTCACCGGACTCCTACCCCACACAATCTGATCCGGGAAAGCTGCCATTTGAGGCAATCGTCTTTTATCCGAGACAGCATCAATCAGTCCATTCCTTAAGATCGAAAAGGCCTCTGATTCATCAAAGTCCGCACTTTTCATATCACCTTTAAGAGACATAATTCTCGAACGCAGCATCCGATTATGAATTTGTTGCATTCTGTCAGCAGTATCTGGCAAAACCTCCGGCATCAACAGATTCATTCCCGAATAATCCAGAGCCACCTTAGAAAGGTCCAACTGATAAAAAACACTCTTCTCGTAATTCTGCTCTAATAAAGCATAATTATCTTTCCTAAAAACCCTTCTCTGATTATACAGTCTGGGCAAAGAAGCTTTATCCATCAACTCATCTGCCGACAAACGCACTGCGTTAAGCCAAAGCTCACCAACCTCAAGATCGTTATTTTGAATTTCAGAGCTAATCATCCATTTCAGAACCCTCTCAATATCATTCAGCGATTCAAAACATGGAAACAATCTGCACCTCTGCAAATCTGTAAACTCATCACCAACTGCAGACAGACTCATACCTCTTGCCTCAAGCCAGTAAATAAGAGATTGCTCCAACCAGGTGGTATTCTTTGAGCCCGCATCTCCTTTAAAGATATCATCCATTCCATATGGACGTAAAGCAAATGCACTGTCATCAACAGGAACAATATCCACACATACTCCGCTTCTAAGTCTCAATTTCCAGTCATTAACCGGAACCCCGGTAATTATATGATCATACTCAAGCTTCCATCCTTCACCAACATGCGAATTCTCAATCCATATATTACGGTTATCTTCAGTAAACCTAATCTCCACAGATGCATTCTGCGTAAATATTGCCGGGTTAGGTTTAATCTTTTTGTGCATAATCAACCTCTGATCATACACCATATTCTG
>CAZYNA010000148.1:0-2543 GCA_964648775.1 uncultured Proteiniphilum sp.
TAATTAATATTCTATCATCATAGACTTCAAGCTGGTCATTTACTCCGGTTAACTCTATTATCATATTTTCAACACCACACTTAAATTAAAAGTAGGCTGAAAATTTATTTTCAATTATAGATAAACAATTCCTTTTAATCTTGCTTTTGAGATTAAATAATTGAGAAGAAGAGATACCTTTGATGTATTGCATTATGAATGAAAAAAGTGAAATTTCTGTTTTGCAAGGTTGCTATCTATATCCAGAAAGTATAACTCCATAATTAATAGTAAATTAACGACTAAAAATAATAACTTTTTAATACATCCTCTTCAAACTTTACGTTATTACTAAGGAGGATGTTTGATGAAGAAAGGTGTTCTTGTTTTAATAACAACATTAGCTTTAATATTTGTTGCAGGATGTTCTGATAATGGAACTGACTATCAAGAAGGAAATGCTGAACCCGCATCTGAACAGGTCACTGAACAAGTGGTAACAGAAGAAGTTCAGCCAACAGAAGAAGTTCAACCTCTTCTTGTAATTAATGATCATTCATTAGGTAAAGAAGAGTATGGCGGTTATATAGTTACAGGTTCAGCCACTGCTAATAAAGACCTTAGTTATGCTGAAGTTAAGGTCAAATATTATGACGAAGGTGGGGCACTAGTCGGTAGTGATTATACTAACATAGTAGACATTGCTGCTGGAGAAACATGGAATTTTAAAGTATATGGTCCGTCTGATGATTCTATCCATGTTTCTGATTATAAAATTGCTGTAGGGGATTGCTCAGAAGCATATTAATTATTATCTATTTTTCATTTTTCTTTTTTATACTCTGATAGAATGATGAAATTATTTTGAAATTGTGAATATAAAAATATCATTTTTGTGAATGGTGATTATATGGTAGATGAAATTGAACCTTGTCCTATTTGTGGTCAAGGTACTTTAGATTCAGAAGAAATAGAAGAAACTTCAAGTGATGAGTATACAAAAACATGTTATTATTCCTGTGGTCACAAGCTCCCAAAACTTTGCGTTTCAGCTACGGTTTTAATGAAAGCCGGTCTCCAAAAAATGGTATCCAGAAGAGGAAATAAAGTATCTGGAAAACATTTAGAATATGAAATAGAAGAAAGATATAGAGAGAATGATATAGATTGTCATGGAAGGTTGACACTTGAAGCTGTCTATATAAACCACAAACCTAACCATACATCAGTTTTCCATGTAGTTAAATACCGTGACTCAAACGAGCTTAAACATATAGACTGTAAGTCTTGTGGGAATTCATGGCAATCAAAATCTGAACTTACATTTGAGGATTCTTTTTTGTTTGAATTCACTCCAGAGATTAGTTACCCCAGTAGTTTCAAAATTCAATGCTTAAAATGTAGTGCAAAATATGAAGTAATAAAATAACACTTAGAAGTTCTTTTTACCAAATTATCTAAATTTTTCTTTACATTCTATAAAATCGTACCGAAGCCAGACCTTTTAAATGTATTTCATTTGAGAGTATTTTATTTTAATAAATAAGCCAGAACTGTAGATAAAATTAAAAATATTGTTGAAATTATAATGTTATCTGTGTTTTTTCCAAAAAGGAAATTTCACTTTTTTTATATTGAAGAGAATAACTCAATTTATCATTTGTTATTATATTAAACAAAAATGAAAACCATATAACTTGATAATATAAATCACTGTAGAAGTTAGAAATTATTATATGATTGTTAGACAATAAAGAATTTTCATGATATACAAAGATTATATTTCTAAAACTTTAAAAAATTTAAAACTAAACTGGGAGAAATGGGGAACTATAATTAATTTTCTAATGCTTTTAATGGTAATTATTCAGGTATTTAACATTCAAATTCCTATGCCTTCTTTTGAAAAAAAGCAATACCAAATTTACAATACTGATCCAGAAATTTTTCCATCTGATCTATATTTATTAAACACTAATCCCTCATATTATGTAGAAATGAAAGTAAACACTATAGACGAAATATCATACAAAGATGATGTAAAGTTTTCTATTGATATCATAAACAAAGGAAAGAAAAATATTGAGAATCCAGGATATCGAATCCTCATTTGTGATTCATTAGGACGTATAAGGGGAATTTACCCAAAAATTAGTACACCTATTCATAGTCCTGATGATTTAGTTTTAACGAGGGATGAAATTAATTTAAAAGAAAGTGATGAGCTAAATTTCGTTTTTAAGTTGCCTTCAGAAGATCAAAAAGTAACAGGGGATTGGAGAATATGCACATATCTCTTTGATAAAAACTCGAATTCTTTGATCTCATATAACATCCATTATTTTAAAGTAACAGACAGAAATTATTTTCTGTCAAATTGGATTTGGATGACAAGTGGAATTGGAGTCTTTTTAATACTCATGTTTAGTTCTATAATTGAGAAGTTTATTAAGAGAAAATAAAAAACTTTTTGATCTATTTCCTAAATTTTTAATTTCTTCTTCCTTTTGACACAATTCCATAATTTAGTGATTTCTCATATTTTCATTACTTAAAACTTCACT